>NZ_JBEXPG010000002.1:0-280758 GCF_040611935.1 Streptomyces sp. NPDC006512
CGTACCGGCTCGGCCGCACGGCCCGTCCCCTGCGCCACGAGGACCTGGCACTCCACCCGCACCCCTTTCCCTGACGCCGGCGCCCCCACGGCCCCCCCCCCCCCCCCCCCCCCCCCCCCCCCCCCCCCGGGCCCCCCCGGCCCCCCCCCCCCCCCCCCCCCCCCCCCCCCCCCCCCCCCCCCCGGCGGCCCCCCCCCCCCCCCCCGACTCCGCCAACACCGGCACCGTGAACGGCGGTGCCACGGAACCCGACGCCGGTTCCGGTTCAGATTCCGGTTCCGGCTCCGCATCGGACTCCGCGTCGGACTCCGCCTCCGACTCTGGCTCCGACGGAGCCACCGTCACCCTGTCCCTCGCCGACACCGGCAGCACGGACACCACCCCCTACGTCATGGGCGGCACCCTCTGCCTGGGCCTCGGCGCCGGGTTCGTCGCCTTCTCCGTACGCCGCTCCCGCGCCCTGTAGCAGCGCAGGAAACCCACAGACAGGAAGAAGGGCCGTGCCCCGGGGATCACTCCCCGGGCCACGGCCCTTCACTTCTGGCCGGGGCCCGTCAGGCGAGGGGACCCGTCACCGGCTCCACCGCCGCGACGAGGCCGCCCGCGCGGACGAACGCGTCGGCGGCGGCCAGGTCGGGGGCGAGGAAACGATCCGGCCCGGGACCCTGCACGCCCGCCGCGCGCGTCGCCTCGATGGCGGCCCGGCTGGCCGGCGCCGGGGTCAGGCCGTGGCGCAGTTCGATGGCCCGGGTGGCCGCGTACAGCTCGATCGCGATGATCCGGGTCAGGTTGTCGATCGCCGTGCGCAGCTTGCGCGCGGCCGACCAGCCCATGGAGACGTGGTCCTCCTGCATGGCGGAGGAGGGGATCGAGTCGGCGGACGCCGGAACCGCGAGCCGCTTCATCTCGCTGACCAGGGCGGCCTGCGTGTACTGGGCGATCATCAGACCGGAGTCCACGCCGGCGTCGTCCGCGAGGAACGGCGGCAGGCCGTGGCTGCGGTTCTTGTCGAGCAGCCGGTCGGTGCGCCGCTCGGCGATGGAGCCGAGGTCGGCGGCGGCGATGGCCAGGAAGTCCAGTACGTACGCGACCGGGGCCCCGTGGAAGTTGCCGTTGGACTCCACGCGCCCGTCGGGCAGGACCACCGGGTTGTCGACGGCGGCGGCCAGCTCGCGGGAGGCGACCAGGGCGGCGTGCGCCATGGTGTCCCGGCCGGCGCCCGCGACCTGCGGGGCGCAGCGCACCGAGTAGGCGTCCTGGACGCGCGGGGCGGACTCATCCTGGAAGTGCCCGGTCAGGCCGGAGCCGTTGAGCACGGCGGCCATGTTGGCGGCGGAGGCGCCCTGGCCGGGGTGCGGGCGGATGGCGTGCAGCTCGGGCTGGAGCACCTTCTCCGTGCCGAGCAGCGCCTCCAGGGTGAGGGCGGCCGTGATGTCGGCGGAGGTGTAGAGCGTGCCGAGGTCGGCGAGGGCCATGACCAGCATGCCGAGCATGCCGTCGGTCCCGTTGAGGAGGGCGAGGCCCTCCTTCTCGCGGAGCTCCACCGGCTCGATCCCGGCTTCGGCGAGCAGCTCGCCCGCCGGGCGGACGGTGCCGTCGGGGCCCTCGGCGTCGCCCTCGCCCATGAGCGCGAGCGCGCAGTGGGAGAGCGGCGCGAGGTCGCCGGAGCAGCCGAGGGAGCCGTACTCGTGGACGACGGGGGTGATCCCGGCGTTCAGCACGTCGGCCATGGTCTGGGCGACCGAGGGCCGCACGCCCGTGTGCCCGGAGGCCACGGTCTTCAGCCGCAGGAACATCAGGGCGCGCACGACCTCGCGCTCGACGCGCGGGCCCATGCCGGCGGCGTGCGAGCGGACGATGTTGCGCTGGAGCTGCGCGCGCAGCTCGGGGCTGATGTGCCGGGAGGCGAGGGCTCCGAAGCCGGTGGAGACCCCGTAGACGGGCTCGGGCTTGGCGGCCAGCGCGTCGACGATCTCGCGGGCGCGGCCGAGGGCGTCGAGCGCCTCGCCGGACAGCTCGACCCGCGCGTTGCCGCGGGCGACGGCGATGACGTCCTCGGCGGTGGTCCCGGACGTCCCCACCACGACAGTGTGCATATCCATATTCAGCACCCTACGGACTGAATCCCTTCATGTCACTAGCCGAGTTCGTCACGATCAAGCCCCACGACCACCCCTTACTTCACCCCGCCGGCCTCAGCCCCTGCCGCGGAAGCGCCGCCGCTCCCCCGGCTCCTCCCGGGCGGCCGCGTCGGCGAGCCGCACCACGGCGGTGTCGCGTCCCGCGACGACGGGCAGCGGCGAGCGGGCGGCCTTGGCCTTGTACTGGGCCGCGTCGGCGAGCCGGAACAGCCGCCGCGAGGACTTCACGAGCCCGATGGGGTCCCCGGTGGAGGCGACCCCGCAGGCCACGCCCTCCCCGAGTTCGAGGGCGGCGGCCCGCCGGCACACCTCCTCGGTGACGCGGACGACCTCGTCGGCGGACGGCCCGACGCTGACGAGGCAGAACTCGTCCCCGCCCAGGCGCGCCACCAGGGTCCCGGCCAGCATGGCCCCGCACAGGCTCAGGACGGACCCGAACCGTTCCAGCAGCCGGTCGCCCATGGCGTGGCCGAGGGTGTCGTTGACCTTCTTGAGCCCGTTGAGGTCGCAGACGACGAGGCTGACGACGGCCGCGGTCCGGCGGTGCTCCTCCAGGGCCTCGTCGAGCCGCATGTCCACGGCCCGCCGGTTGGCGAGCCCGGTGAGGGGGTCGGTGAAGGCGAGCCGCCGCGCCTCTTCGAGGCGTTCGTTCTGCGCGAGCCCGGCGGCGACGACGGCCGCGAGCACGGTCGCGAACTCGGCGTCGTCCTCGTCGAAGTCCGGCAGCCCCTCGTCCCGGGCGACGTACAGCTCCCCCCAGGCGCGGCCGCTGAGCACGACCGGAGCGACCACGCAGGTCCCGCGCCCGCGGCGGCGCAGGGCCTCGCCCCGCCGCCCGGGGCGGCTGCCGACGGCGCTCTCGACCCAGGCGTGGGGTCCGCCGCCGCCGGCCCAGCGTTCGTGGAGGAACTCGGTGATCTCCGGGAAGTCGTGCACGGGGTAGGACTCGTCCTCGGGGAACTCCTCCTCGCCGGCCCGCCGCTCCCCCTCGTTCACGAGGACCCGCAGCCGGCCCCGCTCGCGCTCCCAGGCGGAGATCGCGGCGAAGGAGCCGTCCATCGCCAGGCGCGCCCCGCGCGCGGCCGCCCGGACGCTGTCCCGCGGCGCGCAGGCGGCCGCCATGGCCTGCGCGAGGCCCACGACGGCTCGCAGCCGCCCGTCAACTCCCATCACCCCAGATTAGGGAGTTTTGTCCGAATCGGTGATGGCTGGTGCGGCATTCGGTGGCACGCGGTCACGAACCGTGACCGCGCCACCCGTCCCCGCCGGCGCCGGGCAGGCACGACTCCGGCGACGCGGCCTCACTGCCCGGGCCACTCCGGCTTGCGCTTCTCGTTGAACGCCGCCACGCCCTCGGCCCGGTCCCCGGAGAAGGCGACCGTGCGCCAGGCGGCGTCCTCGATCTCCAGCCCGGCCGCCAGGTCCATGCCGTGCCCCAGCCGCAGGGCCCGCTTGGCCGCGCGCAGCCCGACCGGGGAGTTCGCCGCCATCCGCGCGGCCAGCTCCAGGGCCCGCGTACGGTCCTCACCGGCCGGGGCCAGCGAGTCGACCAGCCCCAGGGCGAGGGCCTCCGCGGCCTCGACCCGGCGCGCCGTGAAGATCAGCTCGGCGGCCCGCGCCGCCCCGACCCGGCGCGGCAGCAGCTGCGTACCGCCACCGCCCGGGATCACGCCGACCGACACCTCGGGCAGGCCGACCACCGCCGTCTCGTCGGCCACGATCACGTCGCAGGCCAGCGCCAGCTCGAAGCCGCCGCCGAGCGCGAAGCCGTGCACCGCCGCGACCGTGGGCACCGGCAGTTCCAGCACGCCCCCGTACGCCCCGCGCGTGGTCGGCCGCTGCCGCACCAGCTCGGCGTCCGACAGCGAGTTGCGCTCCTTGAGGTCGGCGCCCACGCAGAACGCCCGCTCGTGCGTCGAGGACAGCACCACGACCCGTACGGAGGCGTCGGCGGCCAGCGCCGCGCACGCGGCCCCGATCGACCGGGCCATCTCCGTCGAGACGGCGTTCATCGCCTTGGGCCGGTCCAGCACCAGCTCGGCGACCACGCCGCCGTCGCCGTGGCGCCGCACCGCGACGAACTCCCCGTACCGGACCTCGTCCACAGCCACGCCACCCTCCCGGTTAACGAACGTTACGTCGGGATCTTAGGCGTCCGCCGCGTCAGCGACCAGGGCTCCACGACACCCAGCCCGCGGACCGGCCGCTGCCACATGGGCTGGAGCGCGAAGCGGTAGGTCCCGCCGCCCTCCTCCAGCTCCGCCGACTTCTCCGAGAGCGGCGCCGCGCCGACCCGGCCGAGCTCCTCGGCCATCGCCCCGTCCACCAGCACCGCGTCCTTCGGCGCTATGGAGGTGAGCCGGCTCGCCAGGTTCACCGTCGTCCCGAACACGTCGCCCATGCGGGTCGTCACCGTCCCGAAGGCGATGCCCACCCGCAGCTCGGGCATCTGCGGATCGGCCTCCATCGTCTCGATCAGCCGCAGCGCGATCTCCGCCGCCGTCGCCGCGTCGTCGGCGCAGTACAGCACCTCGTCGCCCAGCGTCTTGATCAGCCGGCCGCCGTGCGCCGCCACCAGGTCCGCCGCCGTCGTCTCGAAGGCCTCGACGAGCTCGCCGAGCTCCTCCTCCTCCAGCCGCCGCGTCAGCCGCGTGAAGCCGACCAGGTCCGCGAAGCCCACCGCGAGGCGCCGGTCGACCATCTCCTCGTCGTCCGCGACCTGCACGACCCGCCCCGTCGCCGCCGCCAGCTGGCGCCGCCACACGTAGACGAGGAACTCCTCCAGCTCCGGCAGCAGCAGCTCGACCAGCGGGTACGTGACCTCCGTACGCGTCATCCCCGGCTCGGGCGGCTCCGTCAGCCCCTCCAGGAAGGAATCGATCTGCCATTCGGCCAGACGGGCGGTCGTCTGCCCGGTGGACCGGGCCACCTGCACCGCCATCGGCTCGGACAGCAGCCCCGCCTCCACCAGACCCGCCAGACGCCGCAGCGCCAGTACGTCCGCCTCCGTCAGCGCCTTGGCCTGCCCGATGTCCGCGAAGCCCATGGCCCGCCAGAAGCGCGAGGCCAGCTCCATCGACACCCCGGCGCTGCGGGCGGCCTGGAAGGGCGTGTACCGGCGCTCGGCGCCCAGGATCAGCTGCTCCAGCCGGATGGCCAGCGGATCGGCCGTCGGCTGCGCCGTGTGGTCCACCTCGTGGTGCGGCGTGTGCTGGTCCCGCCCGATGGGGGTGCCGGGACCGCTCGCGGAACCGGACCCGGACGCGCTGGACGAAGAGCCGTCGACGGTCAAGGGCCGCCTCCTGTCCATTCCGTGCGCACTGCCGAACCGAGTGATCACCGGGAGGACCGGGATCGCCTAAACCATACGGCAGGTGTGCCGTACCTCACTCCCTCTCCGGAGGACGGGCTCCGGCATATTCACCCGGCGATCCGGCCCCGCCGGCGTCCGGGGCGCGGGGGCCCGTGGACGGAGCCCCCGGCAGCGGCGCCCCCGGCAACGGAGCCGCAGCCGCGGGGACGGCCGCCCCGCCCGGCCGGGCGACGGCCGCCCCCGACGCGACCCCGCGCCCGCCCCCGCCCGGCCGGGCGACGGCAAGGTCAGTGGACCGACCTCAGGTGCACCACGTCGCCCGCCCCCACCGCCTCCCGCTCGCCGTCGGCCGTACGGATCACCAGCCGCCCGTCCGCGTCGACCGCTTCGGCCGTTCCGGTGAGGGCCCGCCCGCCCGGCAGGTCCGCCCGCACGTGCTTGCCGAGGGTCGCGCAGCCCGCCGCGTACGCCTCCTGGAGCCCGCTCGCGCCCGGGTCGCCCCCGGCCTCGCGCCAGTTCCCGTACCACTGCTCCAGCGAGCGCAGCACGCTCTTCAGCAGCGGGTCCCGGTCCGTCGCCGAGGCCTTGGCCAGCAGCAGCGAGCCCGCGGCCGGTACGGGCAGCTCGTCCTCCGTCAGGGTGACGTTGAGGCCGATCCCCACGACCACCCCGTCCGCGACCCGCTCCGCGAGGATCCCGCCGGTCTTGCGCTCGTCACCGTCCACCGTGACCAGCAGGTCGTTGGGCCACTTGAGCGCGGTGTCCACGCCCGCCGCCCGGGACAGGCCGGCCGCGGTGGCCACCCCGGCCAGCAGCGTCAGCCACCCCCACCGCTCCTCGGGCACGGCCGGGCCCGGCTTGAGCAGGACGGAGAAGAACAGCCCCGACCGGGCCGGCGCCGTCCAGCTGCGGTCGAGGCGGCCGCGCCCCGCCGTCTGCTCCTCGGCGACGAGCACCGCCCCCTCGGGCAGCGCGGCGGCCCGCGCCGCGAGATCGGTGTTGGTGGACCCCGTGGCGGGGACGACCTCGAGGGAGGTCCACAGCCCGCCCTCGGTGACGAGGGCCCGCTGGAGGGCGGCGGCGTTGAGGGGAGGCCGGTCCAGGCTCGACCAGCGTCCCGCGGAAGCTCCGGATGAAGCATCTGATGGCGTCATGCAAGTCAATGTAGGTGTGTCAAACGCCGCACTGCCGAGCGCCATGCCCGCCGATACGCTACGCACCAGTAGCCAGCAGCAGTCAATCAATTGACCAGGCAGTTGACACCACACAGGGAGCCGCGACCCCGATGTCACAACCCTCAGAGCCGATCGACATCCACACGACCGCGGGCAAGCTCGCGGACCTGCGGCGCCGAGTCGAGGAAGCCACCCACGCAGGTTCCGAGCGAGCCGTGGAGAAGCAGCACGCCAAGGGCAAGCTGACGGCCCGTGAGCGGGTGGCACTGCTGCTGGACGAGGGGTCCTTCGTAGAGCTGGACGAGTTCGCCCGGCACCGCTCGACCAACTTCGGGCTGGAGAAGACCCGGCCCTACGGCGACGGCGTCGTCACCGGCTACGGCACGGTGGACGGCCGGCCCGTGGCCGTCTTCTCGCAGGACTTCACGGTCTTCGGCGGAGCCCTCGGCGAGGTCTACGGACAGAAGATCATGAAGGTCATGGACTTCGCGCTGAAGACCGGCTGCCCGCTCGTCGGCATCAACGACTCCGGCGGCGCCCGCATCCAGGAGGGCGTCAGCGCGCTCGGCATGTACGGCGAGATCTTCCGCCGCAACGTCCACGCGTCGGGCGTGATCCCGCAGATCAGCCTGGTCGTCGGCCCCTGCGCCGGCGGCGCGGTGTACTCCCCCGCGATCACCGACTTCACCGTCATGGTCGACCAGACCTCGCACATGTTCATCACCGGACCGGACGTCATCAAGACGGTCACCGGAGAGGACGTCGGCTTCGAGGAGCTCGGCGGCGCCCGCACCCACAACAGCACGTCCGGCGTCGCCCACCACATGGCGGGCGACGAGAAGGACGCCATCGAGTACGTCAAGTCCCTGCTGGCGTACCTGCCGTCGAACAACCTGTCCGAGCCGCCCGCCTTCCCCGAGGAGGCGGACACCGAGGTCTCCGGCACCGACCTGGAACTCGACGCGCTCATCCCGGACAGCGCGAACCAGCCGTACGACATGCACACCGTGATCGAGCACGTGCTCGACGACGCGGAGTTCCTGGAGACGCAGTCGCTGTTCGCCCCGAACATCCTCACCGGCTTCGGCCGCGTCGAGGGGCACCCGGTCGGCATCGTCGCGAACCAGCCGATGCAGTTCGCCGGCTGCCTCGACATCAACGCCTCCGAGAAGGCTGCACGATTCGTCCGGACGTGCGACGCTTTCAATGTCCCGGTGCTGACGTTCGTCGACGTACCGGGCTTCCTCCCCGGCACCGACCAGGAGTACAACGGAATCATCCGGCGCGGCGCCAAGCTGATCTACGCCTACGCCGAGGCCACCGTCCCCCTGATCACGGTCATCACCCGCAAGGCCTTCGGCGGGGCCTACGACGTCATGGGCTCCAAGCACCTCGGCGCGGACCTGAACCTGGCCTGGCCGACCGCCCAGATCGCCGTCATGGGCGCCCAGGGCGCGGTCAACATCCTGCACCGCCGCGCCATCGCCGAGGCGGAGGCCGCCGGCACCGCCGACGAGACCCGCGCACGGCTCATCACCGAGTACGAGGACGCCCTGCTCAACCCCTACACGGCGGCCGAGCGCGGCTACGTCGACGCGGTGGTCATGCCGTCCGAGACCCGCGCCCACGTGGTGAAGGGCCTGCGCCAGCTGCGCACCAAGCGGGAGTCCCTGCCCCCGAAGAAGCACGGCAACATCCCCCTGTAAGCCCCCGAGGAGGTCTCTGTGGTGATCAAGGTCGTCAAGGGCAATCCGACCCCCGAGGAGCTGGCCGCCGCACTGGCGGTGGTCCAAGCGCGCGCGGCGGCGCTGGCCTCGGCCCCGTCGGGCGCGCCCCGGGTACCGGACGAGTGGGCCGCACCCGCCCGGGTGGCCCGCCAGCGCGTACCGCGGCCCGGGCCGCGCGCGTGGGGCCGTACGTACTGGCCCGGCCAGGGCTGAGGCCCGGCCGAAGATGACGTGAACGGACGGTGGCGCCTGAGTACGAGTACTCAGGCGCCACTGCCGTACCGGCGCCAGGATCGGAACATGCTCTGGTCAGACCCGAAGGACGAGCCCCCGAAGGACATGCGGGACGCGCAGGCGATGCTCCGGCGGCTGCTCGTCGTCCTCGTCCTCGCGATGGTCGTGGGCGTGTACGTCCTCGGCGTCGCCCCGTTCTAGTGCCGTGACCGGCCGCGGCACCGTGCGGCCTCCGGGGCCGTCCTACGATGGCCCCCATGACCGCAACCCCTCTGCCCGGAAACCGGCGTCGCACGCTGGTCCTCGCCTCCGCCTCCCCCGCCCGGCTGAACCTGCTGCGGCAGGCCGGGCTCGCCCCGCACGTGATCGTCAGCGGCTTCGACGAGGACACGCTGAACCACGACAACCCGGCCGACCTGGCACTGGCCCTGGCCGAGGCCAAGGCCGCCGTCGTGGCGGGCCTCCAGGAGGCCGCGGGCGCCCTGGTGATCGGCTGCGACTCGGTGCTGGAGCTGGACGGCGAGGCGCTCGGCAAGCCGGCGGACCCCACGGAGGCCACCGCCCGCTGGAAGTCGATGCGGGGCCGGTCGGGCGTGCTGCGCACCGGGCACTGCGTGATCGACACGGCGGACGGCCGTCAGGTCTCGGCGACCGCCTCCACCACGGTCCGCTTCGGCGAGCCCACGGACGCGGAGGTGGCGGCGTACGTGGCGAGCGGGGAGCCGCTGCACGTCGCCGGCGCGTTCACCCTGGACGGCCTGTCGGCTCCGTTCATCGACGGCATCGACGGCGACCCCGGGAACGTGATCGGCCTGTCGCTGCCGCTGCTGCGCTCCCTGCTGGGCGAACTGGACGTGGCCATCACGGACTTGTGGGCCTGACCTCCCCGCGCGGCGCCGGGGGCGCCTGCGGCGGGCCGTCGGAGGCGTCCGCGGCGGGAGCGGCGTAGAGGATCAGGCTCAGGACCAGCAGGCACAGGACCAGCATCAGCGCGGCGAAGACCGTCCAGCCCGAGAGTCCGACCGACAGCGTGCCGAGCAACCCGTGGACGACGGCCGCGACGACGAGCACGACGCGGGCGAAGCGGCCGGGCGGCAGGTCCCGTACGGCGGCGACGGCGAGCAGGACGGCGCACAGGAGCAGGAACGCGCCGATGCCGGCGCCCATCACGTAGGTGGCCGTGGACATGAGCTCCGGGTCGCTGCCCGCGATGGACATCGACTGGTTCGCGGTGGTCCTGCCCAGCACGAGGTGGACGAGTACGAGCAGCGCCGCTTCCGCGACGAGCACGACCGCGGCCAGCCCGGCCACGAATCTGCGCAGCACGACGCCCCCATCCCCCACACGTCACAAGCGTGTTCGACGTCCTGGAGGCTACTAACGAGTAAACCTGCGGACAAGAGGCCGGGGCGGCTTCGTTACGGAGGCCCCCCGTGACGGCTCTCACGCAAAGAATGCATAGGCCGTTCGTAGGGACTCCACAAAGAATCAGCAGGGGCCGCTGACCCGGTGAACAGAGACCTCCGCCGTCCAACAGGGTTACTGTGCAGTCTGGGATCTCCCTGACCTGGGGCGACACAAGGGTTTTCAGACTCGAGCCTGCCTCGAATCACGCTCTGTGTGGGCAAGCTCACCTCTGGATCAGGGTCGAAAGGCCGTGTCGACTGTCCCTAAACTCAGCTTGTTTCAAGGAGGGAGCCATCGTGCGCAAGGTGCTCATCGCCAACCGTGGCGAAATCGCTGTCCGCGTTGCTCGGGCATGCCGGGATGCAGGGATCGCGAGCGTAGCCGTCTACGCCGATCCGGACCGGGATGCCCTGCACGTCCGCGCGGCAGACGAAGCTTTCGCGCTGGGCGGTGACACCCCGGCCGCCAGCTACCTCGACATCGCGAAGGTCCTGCAGGCCGCCGCCGACTCCGGGGCGGACGCCATCCACCCCGGCTACGGCTTCCTGTCGGAGAACGCCGACTTCGCCCAGGCCGTCATCGACGCGGGCCTCACCTGGATCGGACCGCCGCCGCAGGCGATCCGCGACCTCGGTGACAAGGTCGCCGCCCGCCACATCGCCCAGCGCGCCGGCGCCCCCCTGGTCGCCGGTACCCCCGACCCCGTCTCCGGGGCCGACGAGGTCGTCGAGTTCGCCAAGGAACACGGCCTCCCCATCGCCATCAAGGCCGCCTTCGGCGGCGGCGGCCGCGGCCTCAAGGTCGCCCGCACCCTCGAAGAGGTGCCGGAGCTCTACGACTCCGCCGTCCGCGAGGCCGTCGCCGCCTTCGGGCGCGGCGAGTGCTTCGTCGAGCGCTACCTCGACAAGCCGCGGCACGTCGAGACGCAGTGCCTCGCCGACTCCCACGGCAACGTCGTCGTCGTCTCCACCCGCGACTGCTCCCTCCAGCGCCGCCACCAGAAGCTGGTGGAGGAGGCCCCCGCGCCGTTCCTGTCGGAGGCGCAGAACGCCGAGCTGTACGCCGCGTCGAAGGCGATCCTGAAGGAAGCCGGCTACGTCGGCGCCGGCACCGTCGAGTTCCTCGTCGCCGCCGACGGCCTCATCTCCTTCCTGGAGGTCAACACCCGCCTCCAGGTCGAGCACCCCGTCACCGAAGAGGTCTCGGGCATCGACCTCGTCCGCGAGATGTTCCGCATCGCCGACGGCGAGGAACTCGGCTACGGCGACCCGGTCCTGCGCGGCCACTCCATCGAGTTCCGCATCAACGGCGAGGACCCGGGCCGCGGCTTCCTGCCCGCTCCCGGCACCGTCACCAAGTTCGAGCCGCCGTCCGGCCCGGGCGTGCGCCTCGACGCGGGCGTGGAGTCCGGTTCGGTCATCGGCCCGGCCTGGGACTCCCTGCTCGCCAAGCTGATCGTCACCGGTGCCACCCGCGAGCAGGCCCTCCAGCGGGCCGCCCGCGCCCTCGCCGAGTTCAACATCGAGGGCATGGCCACGGCCGTCCCGTTCCACCGCGCCGTCGTCACCGACCCGGCCTTCGCCCCGGCGGAAGGGCCCTTCACGGTCCACACCCGCTGGATCGAGACCGAGTTCGTCAACGAGATCAAGGCGTTCACGGCTCCGGCCGCGGAGGACACCGAGGACGAGCCCGGCCGCGAGACCGTCGTGGTCGAGGTCGGCGGCAAGCGCCTGGAGGTCTCCCTCCCGTCGTCGCTGGGCATGACCCTGGCCCGTACCGCCGCCGCGGGCGGTGCGAAGCCCAAGCGCCGCGCCGCGAAGAAGTCCGGCCCGGCCGCCTCCGGCGACACCCTCGCCTCCCCGATGCAGGGCACCATCGTCAAGATCGCCGTGGAGGAGGGCCAGCAGGTCAACGAGGGAGACCTGGTCGTCGTCCTCGAAGCCATGAAGATGGAGCAGCCGCTCAACGCGCACCGCTCCGGCACCATCGTCGGTCTGACCGCCGAAGTCGGCGCCTCCCTCACCTCCGGCGCCACCATCTGCGAGATCAAGGACTGACGTCCAAGACGCGCCGAACGCGAAGGCCCCGCCCGGTCCGCCCGGGCGGGGCCTTCGCGCATCCGCGTCCGTTACCGCCGGCGCAGGTCCGCGACCCTCGCCCGCTCACCGGGCTCGGCCATCGCGGCCGGCCTCAGGGCCCCGGGTCCGCCGCGCCGCTGGACCGGGAGGGGGGACTCCCGCCGGGGCCTGCGCCCCTGCATCCCGTCACCGCCCGCACCGCCGCCGGGACCCCCGCCGGAGGCCACCGCCGCGCCGGCCACGGTGATCTGGACGCCCTGGTCGGCCAGCGCCTGGAGCTCGGTACCCGCCCGGTCGTCGTGCGGGGGCGGCTCGTCGGTGACGAGGCGGGTCATGACGTCCGTCGGCACGGTCTGGAACATGGTGTCGGTGCCGAGCTTCGTGTGGTCGGCGAGGACCACCACCTCGGCGGCGGCCTGCACCAGGGCCCGGTCCACGCTCGCGGAGAGCATGTTGGAGGTGGACAGCCCGCGTTCGGCGGTCAGCCCGCTCCCGGACAGGAAGGCCCGCGAGACCCGCAGCCCCTGGAGGGACTGCTCGGCTCCGCTGCCGACGAGGGCGTAGTTGGAGCCGCGCAGGGTTCCGCCGGTCATCACCACCTCGACCCGGTTGGCGTGCGCGAGCGCCTGGGCGACGAGCAGCGAGTTGGTGACCACGGTCAGCCCGGGCACCCGCGCCAGCCGGCGGGCCAGTTCCTGGGTCGTGGTGCCCGCGCCGACGACGATGGCCTCGCCTTCTTCGACGAGCCCGGCCGCGACATCGGCGATGGCGGTCTTCTCCGCCGTGGCGAGATGGGACTTTTGCGGAAAGCCGGATTCCCGCGTGAAACCGCCCGGCAGTACCGCACCGCCGTGCCGGCGGTCGAGGAGTCCTTCTGCCTCCAGTGCCCGCACGTCCCGCCGTACGGTCACTTCGGAGGTCTGGACGACGCGGGCGAGCTCCCGGAGCGATACCGCTCCGTTGGCCCGCACCATTTCGAGGATCAATTGGCGACGTTCTGCAGCGAACACGAAACTGACAGTAACCCGGACGACCGTCTGCTTTCAGCTCCTTGCGCCGGAATACCGAAGTTGTCCGTAAAGCGGGTCGACAAGTGGTATACGCGGCCGGGTGGACCCTCGGCCCGCCGCGCCGCGCCCCCACCCCGTCCGGGCGCCCACCCCAACCCCCCTACGGGAAGGGGTGGTTGACGGTTCCTCAGGCCTCGCCGGCGGCCTTGCGCGTGTGCAGCTGGCGGGCGACCTCGGCGATCGAACCGGACAGCGAGGGGTACACGGTGAACGCGTTTGCGATCTGCTCGACCGTCAGGTTGTTGTCGACCGCGATCGAAATCGGGTGGATGAGCTCGCTCGCGCGGGGCGCGACGACCACGCCGCCGACCACGATGCCGGTGCCCGGGC
The DNA here is from genome assembly GCF_040611935.1 of Streptomyces sp. NPDC006512. Taxonomy (NCBI): domain Bacteria; kingdom Bacillati; phylum Actinomycetota; class Actinomycetes; order Kitasatosporales; family Streptomycetaceae; genus Streptomyces; species Streptomyces sp. NPDC006512. The sequence goes on from NZ_JBEXPG010000002.1 coordinate 13,476, forward strand.
GGCAGAACAGCTTCACGAAGCCGTCCCGGATGCCCTGCATCTTCGCGCGCGGGTTGCGCAGCAGCGGCAGCTTCACCACGCGGGCGTCGATCTTGCCGGAGTCCACGTCGGCCTGGGTGTAGCCGACGGTCGCGATCTCGGGGTCGGTGAAGACGTTCGAGGAGACCGTCTTCAGGTTGAGCGGGGTGACCGCGTCGCCGAGGAAGTGGTACATCGCGATCCGGCCCTGCATGGCGGCCACGGAGGCCAGCGCGAAGATGCCGGTGACGTCGCCGGCCGCGTACACGCCGGGCGAGGAGGTGCGGGAGACCTTGTCGGTCCAGATGTGCCCGGACTCCTTGAGCCGGACCCCGGACTCCTCCAGGTTCATGTCCTTGGTGTTCGGGATCGCGCCGACGGCCATCAGGCAGTGCGTGCCCGTGATGACGCGGCCGTCGGAGAGGGTGACCTCGACCCGGTCGCCGACCCGCTTGGCGGACTCGGCGCGGGAGCGGCCGACGACGTTCATGCCGCGGCGGCGGAAGACGTCCTCCAGGACGGCGGCCGCGTCCGGGTCCTCGCCCGGCAGCACGCGGTCGCGCGAGGACACCAGGGTCACCCGGGAGCCGAGGGCCTGGTACGCGCCGGCGAACTCGGCGCCGGTGACGCCGGAGCCGACGACGATGAGCTCCTCGGGGAGCTCCTCCAGGTCGTAGACCTGGGTCCAGTTGAGGATCCGCTCCCCGTCGGGCATCGCGTCCGGGATCTCCCGGGGGTGCCCGCCGGTGGCGATCAGGACGGCGTCGGCGGTCAGGATCGTCTCCGTGCCGTCGGCCGCGGTGACGATGACGTCGCGCGTGCCGTCGATGCCCTGCGGGCCGCCGAGCTTGCCGCGGCCGCGCATGACGCGGGCGCCGGCCCGGGTCACGGAGGCGGTGATGTCGTGGGACTGGGCGAGCGCGAGGCGCTTGACGCGCCGGTTCACCTTGCCGAGGTCGACGCCCACGACGCGCGCGGCCTGCTCGATGTGCGGGGTGTCGTCCGCGACGACGATCCCCAGTTCCTCGTACGACGAGTCGAAGGTCGTCATGACCTCGGCGGTCGCGATGAGGGTCTTCGAGGGCACGCAGTCGGTGAGCACCGACGCCCCGCCCAGACCGTCGCAGTCGACGACGGTCACCTCCGCGCCGAGCTGGGCCCCCACCAGGGCCGCTTCATACCCGCCGGGTCCGCCGCCGATGATCACGATCCGGGTCACGAAAAGTCCGCCTCACGTCTACCCGGCCGGCTGCCGCCCCGGCCGGCGTTCCGGGGGGTCTCCCCGGGGGATGCATTCCGTGCTCCATTGTCCCGCACGCTTCAAGGTGCTTCGCCCCCGGTCCCGCCATCCGGGCACGCGTGCCGGGCCGCCCCTCCCGTACCCTCGAGCTCATGTCGCTCTACGCCGCGTACGCCGGCAACCTCGACCCGCGGCTGATGACGCGCCGCGCTCCGCATTCGCCGCTGCGCGGCACGGGCTGGATCAACGACTGGCGGCTGACCTTCGGCGGCGAGCAGATGGGGTGGGAGGGCGCCCTCGCCACGGTCGTCGAAGCCCCCCGCCACCAGGTCTTCGTCGCCCTCTACGACATCGCCCCGCTGGACGAGGAGTCCATGGACCGGTGGGAGGGCGTCGGAATGGACATCTACCGCCGGATGCGGGTGCGCGTGCACACGCTGGACGGCGAGGAGGCGGCCTGGGTGTACGTCCTCAACGGCTACGAGGGCGGCCTGCCCTCGGCGCGCTACCTGGGTGAGATCGCCGACGCCGCCGAGTCCGCGGGCGCCCCGCACGACTATGTGATGGAACTCCGCAAGCGCCCCTGCTGAGCCCTCCCGCAGCGGCTCCTCCCCGCCACGTCCCGGGCCCCGCAAGGGCCGGCGGGGACGATTCGGCGGAAACGACAAGGCAACGATCCGAACACCGTGAGCTGTGCCATCTACGCGCGTAGGCCGAGAGCGGCTACGCTCGTCGGCGTGAACGCATCTGTTACCGACCCCTTCGCCGCCGCCGACGCCGCCGCCACCCGCCTGCGCGAGCTGACCGGCGTCGATTCCCACGATGTCGCCCTCGTCATGGGCTCCGGCTGGGCCCCCGCCGCAGAGGCGCTCGGCGCCCCCGAGGCCGAGTTCCCGGTCACCGAGCTGCCCGGCTTCCCGCCCCCGGCCGTCGAAGGCCACGGCGGCAAGATCCGCTCGTACAAGATCGGCGACAAGCGCGCGCTGCTCTTCCTCGGCCGGACCCACTACTACGAGGGCCGCGGCGTCGCCGCCGTCGCCCACGGCGTCCGCACGGCCGTCGCGGCCGGCTGCAAGACCGTCGTCCTGACCAACGGCTGCGGCGGTCTGCGCGAGGGCATGAAGCCCGGCCAGCCCGTCCTGATCAGCGACCACCTCAACCTGACGGCCACCTCGCCGATCGTCGGCGCGAACTTCGTCGACCTCACCGACCTGTACTCGCCGCGCCTGCGCGCGATGTGCAAGGACATCGACGCCTCCCTCGAAGAGGGCGTCTACGTGCAGTTCCCCGGCCCGCACTACGAGACCCCGGCCGAGATCAACATGATCCGCGTCATGGGCGCCGACCTGGTCGGCATGTCCACCGTGCTGGAGGCCATCGCCGCCCGTGAGGCCGGCGCCGAGGTGCTCGGCATCTCCCTGGTCACCAACCTGGCGGCGGGCCTGTCCGGCGAGCCGCTGAACCACGAAGAGGTCCTCCAGGCCGGCCGCGACTCGGCCGCCCGCATGGGCACGCTGCTGACGCAGGTCCTCGCCCGCATCTGATCGACGTACGAGAGGTAAGGCGGAAGCAGTGCAGGAACAGGACGACCTGATCACCCGGGCGCAGGCCTGGCTGGCCGAGGACCCCGACCCCGAGACGGCGGCCGAGCTCGGCCGGCTCGTCGAGGCGGGCGACACGGCGGAACTCGCGGACCGTTTCTCCGGCACGCTCCAGTTCGGCACCGCCGGACTGCGCGGCGAGCTCGGCGCCGGCCCGATGCGGATGAACCGTGCCGTGGTCATCCGGGCCGCGGCGGGCCTCGCGGCCTACCTCAAGGCCCAGGGCCACGCCGGCGGCCTGGTCGTCGTCGGCTACGACGCCCGCTACAAGTCGGCGGACTTCGCCCGTGACACCGCCGCCGTGATGACCGGTGCCGGACTGCGCGCGGCCGTACTGCCCCGGCCGCTGCCCACGCCGGTCCTCGCGTACGCCATAAGGCACCTGGGCGCCGTCGCCGGCGTCGAGGTGACGGCGAGCCACAACCCGCCGCGGGACAACGGTTACAAGGTCTACCTCGGCGACGGCTCCCAGATCGTGTCCCCGGCGGACGCCGAGATCGCGGCGGAGATCGACCGGATCGAGGCCCTCGCCTCCGTCCCGCGCCCCGAAGCCGGCTGGCAGGACCTCGGCGACGAGGTCCTGGAGGCCTACCTGGAGCGTACGGACGCCGTCCTGACCCCGGGTTCCCCCCGGGGCGTGCGGACCGTCTACACGGCCATGCACGGCGTCGGCAAGGACGTCGTCATGGCGGCCTTCGCCCGGCACGGGTTCCCCGAGCCGGTGCTCGTCGCCGAGCAGGCGGAGCCGGACCCGGCCTTCCCGACGGTCGCCTTCCCCAACCCGGAGGAGCCGGGCGCGATGGACCTGTCCTTCGCGAAGGCCGCCGAGACGGACCCGGACATCGTGATCGCCAACGACCCGGACGCCGACCGCTGCGCGGTGGCCGTCCCGGACGCGACGGCGGCCACGGGCTGGCGCATGCTGCGCGGCGACGAGGTCGGCGCGCTGCTGGCGGCGCACCTGGTGCACAAGGGCGCCCGGGGCGTCTTCGCGGAGTCCATCGTGTCCTCCAGCCTGCTGGGCCGGATCGCCGAGGCCGCGGGCGTGGGCTACGAGGAGACCCTGACGGGCTTCAAGTGGATCTCCCGCGTCGAGGGCCTGCGCTACGGCTACGAGGAGGCGCTCGGCTACTGCGTGGACCCCGAGGGCGTCCGCGACAAGGACGGCGTCACCGCCGCCCTGCTGGTGGCGGAGCTGGCCTCCGAGCTCAAGGAGCAGGGCCGCACCCTGACCGACCTGCTGGACGACCTGGCGCTGGCCCACGGCCTGCACGCCACCGACCAGCTGTCGGTCCGCGTCTCCGACCTGTCGGTGATCGCCTCGGCGATGGCCGCGCTGCGCGCGGAGCCCCCGGTGTCCCTGGCGGGCCTGCGGGTCGTCTCGGCGGAGGACCTGTCGGTCGGTTCGGCCGCGCTGCCGCCCACGGACGGCCTGCGGTACCACCTCGACGGCGACTACAAGGCCCGGGTGATCGTCCGCCCGTCGGGTACGGAGCCGAAGCTGAAGTGCTACCTGGAGGTCGTCGTCCCGGTCGAGGACGCCTCCGACCTCGCCCCGGCCCGCGGCCGCGGCCAGGGCGTCCTGGACGCGATCAAGAAGGACCTGTCGGCCGCCGCCGGGATCTGATCCCTTCCGCGCGCCGCCCGTCCGTACGGGGCTAAGGCCCCCCGAGCTCCGGCCCGGGGGGCCTTTCCCGTACGCGGGGACGCGCGGGCGCTCAGGAAGCCGAGGGGGACGGGCCCGGGGTGGGGCGGACCAGCTCGCCCAGCGTCGGCACCGACTCCGGGCGGGAGCGGACGGCGTCCGTGCACTCCCAGGCGCGCGGCGGATCCGCGTCGGGCCCGCCCAGCACCACCGGACCGGGCCCGGCCGAGATGGCGTCGCTGCCGGCCAGCGTGCACACGATCTGCGACAGCGCCACCGGCGGCAGGTCCTCCGGCTTGCGGCTCAGCCTGACGGTGCCCGCCGGGTCGCCCGTCCGCGGCGGGGCGGCCGTCAGCCCGTCCCTGACCCCGCTCGTGAAGCCGGCGTCCCGCTCCTCCGCCGAGAGCGGCCGCTCCAGCTGTTCCAGCAGCGCCTGGGCGACCAGGACCTCCGCGTCCCGGACCGGCCTCTTCTCGGGCACCGGAACGATCCGCTCCACGCCCACCAGCTGCGAGCCGCACACCAGTTCCACCGTGGCCCGGAAGCCCTGCACCCCGCTCTGCCCCTCCGGCCGCTCCGGGGTGTCGCAGGACACCCGCGAGGGCGCCGCCCCCACGTCCACCGGCACGGTCGTCGCCCGGATCCCGCACGCGGAGGTCCCGCCCAGCAGCAGCGCCGCCACGACCCCCGGCAGGACCGCCCTACGCGTCCACGTCACCCGTACTCACCTTCCCCACGTCCCCCGGCAGCCGCAGGGTGAAGACGGCCCCGCCGTCCGCCCCGTTCTCGGCCGTGATGTCGCCGCCGTGGATGTGCGCGTTCTCCATGGCGATCGACAGGCCCAGCCCGCTGCCGTCCGACTTCGGCCGGGACGCGCTCGCCTTGTAGAACCGGTCGAAGACGTGCGGCAGGACTTCCTCGGGGATGCCCGGCCCGTTGTCCTTGACGGTCACCACCAGCCAGTCGTCCTCGACGGCCACCGACACCCGCACCGGCGAACCGCCGTGCTTGAGCGCGTTGCCGATCAGGTTGGCCAGGATCACGTCGAGCCGCCGCGGGTCGAGCCGCGCCACGATCCCCCGCCCGGCGTCGAGTTCCACCGCGTCCAGCCACGCCCGCGCGTCGATGCACGCCGTGACCTGGTCGGCGACGTTCACGTCGTCCAGCACCAGCCGCGCCGTCCCCGCGTCGAAGCGGGTGACCTCCATCAGGTTCTCCACCAGGTCGTTCAGCCGCCGGGTCTCGCTCACCACGAGGCCCACCGCCGGCGCGATCATCGGGTCGAGGTCGTCGACCTCTTCCTCCAGCACCTCGGCGACCGCGGTCAACGCCGTCAGCGGGGTGCGCAGTTCGTGCGACATGTCGGCGACGAAGCGGCGGCTGGCCTCCTCGCGCGCGCTCATGTCGGCGACCTTCTTCTCCAGCGCCTCCGCCGTCTTGTTGAACGTGTGGGAGAGGTCGGCGAGTTCGTCCGTGCCCGACACGTCGAGCCGGTGGTCCAGTTCGCCCTCGCCGAGCCGGCGCGCCGCGTCCCCGAGCCGCTGGATGGGCTTCAGCACCGTCCGGGCGGCCGCCTGCGCGAGGAGCGCGGAGCCGAGCAGGGCCAGTCCCGTGGCGATCGTCAGCGACCAGCCGAGCGCGTTGAGGTCGTCCCGTTCCGTGGCCAGCGACTTGTACATGTAACCGGTCGGCCCGCCGCCCACGATCCGCGTCCCGCCCACCAGGTACGGGTTGCCCTGGGGCTTCGTCCGCTGCCAGTACATGTGGTACTCGGCGTCGTTGGCGGCCGTGGTCTTCTGCCGGTCGTTCACGGCGTGCTGGAGGGACTTCGGTACGTCGTTCAGCCCGAAGGAGGCCGCCCCCGCCGCGCCGAACACCTTCCGGCCGTCCTTGCGCTCGTGGACCAGCAGCACGCTGTAGCCGGGGCTGCTGCCCGCCATCAGCTCGGCGGCCCGCTGCATCTCCTCCGGCGTCGGCTCGGCGGGCAGCGCGGCGGCCCGGAGCTGCATCTCCTGGCGGAAGTCCCCGAGGGCCGCGTCCTGGGTACGGGTGAGCACGGCCTCGCGGTTGAGCCAGTAGGCGATCCCGGAGGCCGATACGGCGGCCGTCAGCGCGACCAGGGCGAACACGACGAGGAGCCGCAGCCGCAGGCTGGTCCAGCGCCTGCCCGCGAACAGGGCTCGGATCACTGCGGTGAGTCCAGCCGGTAGCCGACGCCGCGGACGGTACGGATCAGGGTGGGCGAGGAGGGCACTTCCTCGACCTTGGCGCGGAGCCGCTGCACGCAGGCGTCGACGAGCCGCGAGTCACCGAGGTAGTCGTGCTCCCAGACCAGGCGCAGCAACTGCTGGCGCGAGAGGGCCTGGCCGGGCCGGCGGCTGAGTTCGAGCAGCAGCCGCAGCTCGGTCGGGGTGAGCTGGAGGTCCTCGCCGTTCTTCGTCACCGTCATCGCGGCCCGGTCGATGACCAGGGAGCCGAAGACGGCGGAGTCGCTCGCCTCGCGTTCCCCGCGGCGCAGGACGGCGCGGATCCGGGCGTCGAGCACCCGGCCCTGGACGGGCTTGACGACGTAGTCGTCGGCTCCCGACTCCAGGCCCACGACGACATCGATGTCGTCGCTGCGCGCGGTGAGGAGGATGATCGGCAGCTGGTCGGTGCGGCGGATCCGCCGGCACACCTCGAAGCCGTCGATCCCGGGCAGCATCACGTCGAGCACGATCAGGTCCGGCCGCTGCTCGCGCAGCAGTTTCAGGCCGTCCTCGCCCGTCGCCGCGGTGGCCACACGGTGGCCCTGGCGTGACAGGGAGAGTTCGAGGGCCGTGCGGATGGCGTCGTCGTCCTCGATCAGCAACAGGAAAGGCACGCGCTCATTCTGTCCCATCGCCCGTCGGGACTTCGACCGTCGGGCGCCGTGGATCGGGCCACGGACCGCTGTGACAGGCCTGTGACAGTCGAAGGACACCCCGGTTATGTCCGGCGGGCAGTCTTCTGTCATCGAACCAACGGACCGAAGCAGACTCCACGACGGGGGGCGCGAGATGAACACGCTGCACAGCACCACGACCAGCGCGGTTGTCACGCGGCTGCACGATGTGAACCGCCGGGCGGGTGTCCGTACGGCGCCGGTCGCCCGTCCGCGGCCGGTGCACGTCACAGCCATTGACGCGAACCAGTACCAGGCGGTTCCCGCCGCACCGCGAACTCCTTCCTCCGCTTCGGAGGCCGAGTTCACGGCGTACGTGCAGGAGCGCCGCGCGGCCCTCTTCGCGACGGCCTTCCACCTCACCGGTGACCGTCACGAGGCCGAGGACCTGCTGCAGAGCGCGCTGTTCTCCACGTACCGCGCCTGGGACCGGATCAGCGACAAGGCGGCCGTCGGCGGCTACCTGCGGCGCACGATGACGAACCTGCACATCAGCGCGTGGCGGCGGCGCAAGCTCAACGAGTACCCGACCGAGGAGCTGCCGGAGACGGCCTCCGACACGGACGCGATGCGCGGTACGGAGCTCCGCGCGGTGCTCTGGCAGGCGCTGACCCGCATCCCGGAGCCGCAGCGCACGATGCTGGTGCTGCGCTACTACGAGGGCCGCACCGACCCGGAGATCGCGGAGATCCTGGGCATCAGCGTCGGCACGGTGAAGTCGAGCATCTGGCGGTCGCTGCGGCGGCTGCGGGACGACGAGGCGCTGAGCTTCGGACGTGACGAGGCGGAGTCCTTCGGGGAGCTCGTCGCGTAACACAGACCATGGGCCAGGGGGTCCGTCCTACGGGGGTGGGACGGAGGCCTGCGGGGGGAAGAGGCGGGATCAAGCGGTCGGGGGTCCGCGTGATCCCGCCTCTTCGTATGTCCGGCTGCGCGTGTCCGAGGGGGGACCGGGTCAGGCCGGGGTGGTCGCGGTGCGGTGGCGGCCCGCCGCGGCCGCGGCCAGGCGGCCGAGGGCCTCGTCGCGGCCGCAGGCGTGGGCGCCGAGGGCGGTGTGCCGGGCGACGATGCCGCGCTCGGAGCGCATCAGGCGCCAGCCGCGGCGCAGCAGGAACGGCAGGGACTTGCGGCCCTCGCGCAGGTCGCGTGCCAGCCGGCGGCGGAAGGTGGTCGAGGGGCGGCCGCGCAGGCAGATCGCGTCGGCGAGGAGACCCAACTCCTGGCAGCGGGCCACGACGTCGGCGGCGAAGATGCCCTCCGCGATGAACAGCGGGGTCCGCGCTATGTCCAGGGTCTCGGTGCCGGTCCGCGAAGAGGTCGCGATGGAGTACTCCGGCACCTGCGTGCGGCCCGTGGCGCAGAGTTCCGCGATGGCCGCGACGGCGGCGTCCGCGTCCCACGAGAGCGGGGAGTCCCAGTCGATGTCGGAGCTGCCCCCGACCAGCGGGAGGGTCGGGTCGGTGCCCTCCTTGTAGAAGTCGTCCAGGCGCAGTACGGGCAGCCCCGAGCGGGCCGCGAGCGAGGACTTGCCGGATCCCGAGGGTCCGGTCAGCAGCACGACGCGCGTAGGCAGAGGAGAGCAGCTCACGGGAGACCAGTGTGAGGCATGACCGGGCGTAACGGCACACCCGTGACGGCCCCTGCGACAACCCTCACACGGCGGCCGGGCCGCCGGTTGGAATCGGGGAACCCGCCTCGACTACCCTGTGTGCGCACGCGACTACGACCACAGGCGGGAACCCATGGCACGTCACGCAGCTCCCACCCCTCCGAAGCGCCTCCGGGCCGCCGGTCTGACCCTGTCCATGGCCGGGGCGGCCCTGGCCATGGCGGCCGGCGGGGCCCAGGCCGGTGAACTCTCCGTCCCGGCGGCGCTGGCGGGGGTGACCGACCCGGTCACGAACCTGAAGGTGAACCCCCTCGCGAACACCGGCGTGGACCCCCTCGACAACGGCGTCGCCACGCAGGTCGCGGACTTCCCGTCCGTCGGCACGGGCATGGTGACGGGCGCCCTGACCAAGGGCCCGTCCGTCGGCGAACTGCCCACGGCGGCGGTGTCCTCGCTGCTGGGACCGGTGCTCCCGAAGGCCTAGTGCCGTGGCCGGGAAGGGCGGTGGACCTCTCCGGCCACGGCACTGGTTCCGTGGGCACGGGAAGGCCCCGACAGCGCGGGGGTCGCTGCCGGGGCCGGTTCATGAGCGGGTGCCGCCCGTACGTCTAGTACGAGGAGCCGCCCGCGCCGAGCGAACCCGTCGGGTGCCAGACCGTCTTGGTCTCCAGGAAGGCGGTCATGCGCGCCGTGCCCGGGTCGGCGCTCCAGTCGTCCACAGGCTGTGGACGCAGGACGCGCTTGAGGTTGTCGGCCGCCGCGATCTCCAGTTCCTTGGCGAGGGCCGCGTCGGCGCCCGCCAGGTCGATCGCGTTGACGTCCTGGTGGGACGCCAGGTGCGGGCCCATCTCGGAGGCCTTGCCGGACAGGATGTTGACCACGCCGCCGGGCAGGTCGGAGGTGGCCAGCACCTCGCCCAGGGACAGGGCGGGGAGCGGGGCCTTCTCCGAGGTGATCACGACGGCGGTGTTGCCGGTCGCGATGACCGGGGCGATCACCGAGACGAGGCCCAGGAAGGACGAGTCCTGCGGGGCCACGACCGTGACCACACCGGTCGGCTCGGGGGTGGAGAGGTTGAAGAACGGGCCCGCGACGGGGTTGGCGCCGCCGACGATCTGGCCGATCTTGTCGGTCCAGCCGGCGTACCAGACCCAGCGGTCGATGGCCGCGTCGACGACGACGGCCGCCTTCGACTTGGACAGGCCCTCGGCCTCGCCGACCTCGCGGACGAACTGCTCCCGGCGGCCCTCCAGCATCTCGGCGATGCGGTAGAGGATCTGGCCGCGGTTGTAGGCGGTCGCGCCCGACCAGCCGCTGAAGGCCTTCCGGGCCGCGACGACCGCGTCACGGGCGTCCTTGCGGGAGGAGAGCGGGGCGTTGGCCAGCCACTTGCCCTTGGAGTCCGTCACTTCGTACACCCGGCCGCTCTCGGAGCGGGGGAACTTCCCCCCGACGTACAGCTTGTAGGTCTTGAAGACGTTCAGACGCGTCGCGGACTCAGACATCGAGGTACCCCTCCAGGCCGTGGCGACCGCCTTCGCGGCCGAAGCCCGATTCCTTGTATCCGCCGAAGGGCGAGGTCGGGTCGAACTTGTTGAACGTGTTGGCCCACACGACACCGGCGCGGAGCTTGTTCGCGACCGCCAGGATGCGCGAACCCTTCTCCGTCCAGATGCCGGCGGAGAGGCCGTACTGGCTGTTGTTGGCCTTGGCGACGGCCTCGTCCGGGGTGCGGAACGTCAGCACGGACAGGACCGGGCCGAAGATCTCGTCGCGGGCGACGGTGTGCGCCTGGGTGACGTTCGTGAAGAGCGTCGGGGCGAACCAGTAGCCGGCGGACGGCAGCTCGCACGCCGGGGACCAGCGCTCGGCGCCCTCGGCCTCGCCGGTCTCGGCGAGCGCCGTGATCCGGGCGAGCTGCTCGGCGGAGTTGATCGCGCCGATGTCGGTGTTCTTGTCGAGCGGGTCGCCCAGGCGCAGCGTGGAGAGGCGGCGCTTGAGGGAGTCGAGGAGCTCGTCGTGGATCGACTCCTGGACCAGCAGGCGGGAGCCCGCGCAGCAGACCTGGCCCTGGTTGAAGAAGATGCCGTTGACGATGCCCTCGACGGCCTGGTCGATGGGGGCGTCGTCGAAGACGATGTTGGCGCCCTTGCCGCCCAGCTCCAGGGTGACCTTCTTGTCGGTGCCGGCGACGTGGCGGGCGATCTTCTTGCCCACGGCGGTCGAGCCGGTGAAGGCGACCTTGTTGACGTCCGGGTGCTCGACGAGGGCGGCGCCCGCGTCGCCGTAGCCGGTCAGGATGTTGACGACGCCCTTGGGCAGGCCGGCCTGGCGGCAGATGTCCGCGAAGAACAGCGCCGAGAGGGGGGTCGTCTCCGCCGGCTTGAGCACGACCGTGTTGCCGGTGGCGAGCGCCGGGGCGATCTTCCACGCCAGCATGAGGAGGGGGAAGTTCCAGGGGATGACCTGGCCCGCCACGCCCAGCGGGCGGGGGTTGGCGCCGTAGCCCGCGTGGTCGAGCTTGTCGGCCCAGCCGGCGTAGTAGAAGAAGTGCGCGGCGACCAGGGGGAGGTCCGCGTCGCGGGTCTCCTTGATCGGCTTGCCGTTGTCCAGGGTCTCCAGGACGGCCAGCTCGCGGCTGCGCTCCTGGATGATCCGGGCGATGCGGAAGAGGTACTTGGCGCGCTCGGAGCCGGGCAGCGCGGACCACTTCTCGAAGGCCTTGCGGGCGGCCTTGACGGCACGGTCGACGTCGGCGGCGCCCGCCTGGGCGATCTCCGCCAGCACCTCCTCGGAGGACGGCGAGACGGTCTTGAAGACCTTGCCGTCCGCGGCGTCGGTGAACTCGCCGTCGATGAAGAGGCCGTAGGAGGGGGCGATGTCGACGACCGAGCGGGACTCGGGGGCCGGCGCGTACTCGAATGCGGATGACTGCATCTTCATGTCCATGATCTCAGTCCACCGTCACGTAGTCGGGTCCGGAGTAACGTCCGGTACTCAGCTTCTGGCGCTGCATGAGCAGGTCGTTCAGCAGGCTGGAGGCGCCGAAACGGAACCAGTGGTTGGAGAGCCAGTCCGCGCCGACGGTCTCGTTGACCAGGACGAGGAACTTGAGGGCGTCCTTGGTGGTGCGGATGCCGCCGGCGGGCTTCACGCCGATCTGGATTCCGGTCTGCGCCTTGAAGTCGCGGACGGCTTCGAGCATGAGCAGCGTGTTGGCGGGGGTGGCGTTGACGCCGACCTTGCCGGTGGAGGTCTTGATGAAGTCGGCGCCCGCGAGCATGCCGATCCAGGAGGCGCGGCGGATGTTGTCGTAGGTCGACAGCTCGCCGGTCTCGAAGATCACCTTGAGCCGGGCCGCCGTGCCGTCCTCGCGGACGCAGGCTTCCTTGACGGCCTTGATCAGCTCGTACGTGTCGAGGTAGCGGCCGGCGAGGAAGGCGCCACGGTCGATGACCATGTCGATCTCGTCGGCGCCGGCGGCGACGGCGTCACGGGTGTCGGCGATCTTCACGGGCAGGGCGGCACGGCCCGCCGGGAAGGCGGTGGCGACGGAGGCGACCTTGACGTCGGCGCCGTTCAGGGCCGCCTTGGCGGTGGCCACCATGTCGGGGTAGACGCAGACCGCGGCGGTCATGGGCGTCGTACGGTCGGTCGGGTCGGGGTGGACGGCCTTCGTGGCGAGCGCCCGGACCTTGCCCGGGGTGTCCGCACCCTCGAGCGTCGTCAGGTCGATCATCGAGATGGCCAGGTCGATGGCGTACGCCTTGGCCGTCGTCTTGATCGAGCGGGTGCCGAGGGAGGCCGCGCGGGCCTCCAGGCCGACTGCGTCTACGCCGGGCAGCCCGTGCAGGAAGCGGCGCAGCGCGCTGTCGGACGTCGTCACGTCAGCGAATGCGGTGAGGGTGGTGGGCATGGTCACCAGATGAGCATATCTACGCGCGTAGCTGCCTGTCACCCCCCACGGCGCACATATGGGCGTGACATCCGCCATCGGTGCGGGAGCGCTTGCCCCGCTCGCGCGTGCGTACGGCACAATCGGCGGCATGACTACGCCCTCCCCCCACGAGCCGGTCTACGACGACCGCGTCTACCGCTCCCCCATGGCCGTCGTCACCGGGGTGCTGATGCTCGGCATGATCGGGTGGCTGTGCGGGGACGCCGTCGTGCGGGGCGAGGGGGTGGGCCGCTGGATCGGGCTGGCCATCGCGCTCTTCGCCGTGCCGCTGACCGTGGCCTTCACCATCCGGCCGGCCGTCTTCGCCAATGACGACCGGATGCGGGTGCGCAATCCGTTCCGCGTCATCGAGCTGCCCTGGGCCGCCGTGGACGCGGTGCGCGCCGGGTACTCGGCGGAGGTGCTGGCGGAGGGGTCGAAGTACCAGCTCTGGTCGGTTCCGGTGTCGCTGCGCGAGCGCAAGAAGGCCAGCCGGCAGTTCAGCCGGCGCGGGGCGCTGAGCGGCAAGGGCCTGGAGAAGGACGGCGCCGCCGCGCCCGCGGCGCCCGAGCGGGCCGCCGCCGACAAGGTCGTGGACGAACTGCGCGAGCTCGCCGAGCGGGGTGCGGCCCGGCCCGGCGCGCAGGGCTCCGTCAGCGTCACGTGGTCCTTCGAGATCATCGCGCCGGCCGTGGCCGGCGTGGTGCTGCTCATCGTGCTGCTCGTCACGGGCTGACCACACCCGCGGAGCGGAACCGCCGCCGCCGGGGGGTGCGTCCTCGCAGGTGTGCACCGTCATGAGGGCAGCGGCAGCGCCGCCACCGCCACACAGCTCCCGCTCCGGCCCCGGCTCCTGAGCGGGGTCCTGCTGGCCGCGCATCTGGTCGTCGTGGGCTGGCTGACCCTGCGGCCCCTGGACGTGCCCTGGGCCGCGGCCGCCAATCTGACGCCGCTGGAGGGGATCCGGGCGGACCTGACGTACGGGCCGCTGGAGGCCGCCCGGCGGATCGGGGAGGGGCTGGCGCTGCTGGCCCCGCTCGGGGTGCTGCTGCCGCTGGCCGGGGGGCGGCTCGCGCCGACGCCGCTGTCGGCGTGGTCCTCCCTGGCCCGTACCGCGGCCGCCGGGATGCTGGTCTCCCTCTGCATCGAGATGCTCCAGACGGCCGTCCCCGGACAGGTCGTCGACGTGGATTCCGTACTGCTGAACACGGCCGGGATGGTGCTCGCGCACGTGGCCGTCGTCCCGGCCCTGAGGGCCAGGCTCCGGCGTTCTCAGGGGCCCACCCCGAGAATTACCAGGGTCGGGCTCGGCCGCTGGACCGAGGTCCTGTCGGCGGTACCGCGCGAGTATTGAGGCATCGCGCAGGGGGAATTCCCGAGGCGCGGTCCCCCTACGAAGGAGAAAGCCATGAGCGCGATTACCCGCCCCCGTGACGGACGGATGATCGGCGGCGTCTGCGCCGGCCTCGCGCGACGTTTCGGAATCAAGACGAAGACGATGCGCGTCATCTTCGTGGTCTCGTGCCTGCTGCCCGGCCCGCAGTTCCTGATCTACCTGGCGCTGTGGCTGCTGCTGCCGAACGAGAAGTACGGGACGGGCACCGGTTCCGCCTCCGCGGCCTGGTGAATTCCGCCGGAGTTCCGCGCCGCGCGGCCTGGTGAATTCCGCCGCGCGGGCCGGTTCCGCGCCGCCGGGCCGGTCAGCCGGCCTTGGAGACCTTGTCCAGCTGCTTGTCGGCGACTTCCTGCGGGACGGTCGCCGTCTGACCGGCGCCGGCCACGTTCAGCGCCATCAGCCGTACGACGGTGTCGCCCTCCCGGGCGACGACCAGGTGCACCTGCGCCGACACCCCGCCGGCGGCGGCGATCGTGGTCCAGCTGACGCTCTCGTCACCGGCGGTCTTGTACGGGACCGCCTTCACGTCCCGGTAGCTTCCGGTCTGCTTCTCCACGGTGGCGGAGAAGCCCGTGCCGCAGGCGGCGACGGCGTCGCGGAGCCGGGAGACGAGGCGCTTGGCGTCGCCCTCCGCGTACGAGCTGACGGAGGCGGAGACGGCGAGGCCGACCTGCTTCTGGGAGCCGATGCCCCGGTTCACGGTCTCGCGCGCGGCGGGGTCGGGTTTGTCGCCCATGACGTCGGCGAGGGGCTGGCAGGCCTTCTTGTCGGCCTGCGGCTGGCCGTCGGGGGCGTTCGGGTTCTTGCCCTGCGCGGAGATCTGGTAGCCGGCGAGGTCGCCCTGTTCGAGGGCGGCCCGCTCCAGCCCGGTGGCCGCGGCCCTGGGCGTGGCGGAGCCGGACCCGGGCGCGCCGGGCGCGCCCTGGGAGGCGGCGGCGGAGCCCTTGGGGTCCGGGGCCCTGCCCGACGCGGGGGAGCCCGCGCTGCTGCATCCGACGGCTGCCAGGAGCAGCGCGGGAAGCAGCGCGACCGTCGTCACGGGCGCGGTGGATCGTGCCTTGAAGCGCATGACGGAACCTCATACCCCGTACGTCGACCGGAAGTTACGGGCGATCGTGGCACACGGCGCGGCGCGGCGCACACCTCCTCGAAGAGGCGTGCGCCGACCGCACGCGCGTACGCGTCGCGGGGTGTCAGCCGCCGAGGCCGGGCAGGCCGCCGCCGCCCGCGGTGAGGCCGCCGAGGAGACCCGTGACCGGGGCGGCGGGGTCGGACGACTGGCCCTCCTGGCCCTGCTCGGTCTGGTTCGTGAGCGAGCTGGTGGCGCTGGTGACGGAACCGAGGGCGTCCGTCAGGCTGGCGGCCGGGAGCGCGGCGGCGGATGCGGTGCCGGCGGCACCCGCGGCGAGGGCGGCACCAATGACAGCGACACCGAGGGACTTGGCAGCAGACTGCTTCATGAAAGATCGTCCTTGCGACGGGGAATTGAGCGGCTCCGCAAGCTAGTCACTTGAAACCCCCGCCCGCAAACATCCTCTAATACGAGAAAGCGCCCGGGAATTGCTCCTCCCGGGCGCTTTCAGTCCGTCATGCCGTGGCCTAGGCCGAGACGGAACCGCTGGTCGAGGCGGTCTGACGGAAGAGCCACTCGGACTTCAGCTCCGCGTACCCCGGCTTGATCACGTCATTGATCATGGCCAGTCGTTCATCGAAAGGAATGAACGCGGACTTCATCGCATTGACGGTGAACCACTGCATGTCGTCGAGCGAATAGCCGAAGGTGTCGACCAGGTGCTCGAACTCGCGGCTCATGCTGGTGCCGCTCATCAGCCGGTTGTCGGTGTTCACGGTGAGCCTGAAGTGCAGCTTCCGCAGCAGGCCGATCGGGTGCTCGGCGTACGAGGCGGCCGCGGCCGTCTGCAGGTTCGAGGTCGGGCACATCTCCAGGGGGATGCGCTTGTCCCGGACGTACGAGGCCAGGCGGCCCAGCGTGACCGAGCCGTCCTCGGCGACCTGGATGTCGTCGATGATCTTCACGCCGTGGCCGAGCCGGTCGGCGCCGCACCACTGGAGGGCCTGCCAGATCGACGGCAGGCCGAAAGCCTCGCCCGCGTGGATCGTGAAGTGGTTGTTCTCGCGCTTGAGGTACTCGAAGGCGTCGAGGTGGCGGGTGGGAGGGAACCCGGCCTCGGCGCCGGCGATGTCGAAGCCGACCACGCCGTTGTCGCGGTAGCGGTTGGCCAGTTCCGCGATCTCCAGCGCGCGGGCCGCGTGGCGCATCGCGGTCAGCAGGGCGCCGACGCGGATCCGGTGACCGTTGGCCTTGGCGCGACGCTCACCCTCGCGGAAGCCGTCGTTGACCGCCTCGACGACCTCTTCGAGGGTCAGGCCGGCTTCCAGGTGCTGCTCGGGGGCGTAGCGGATCTCGGCGTAGACGACGCCGTCCTCGGCCAGGTCCTCGGCGCACTCGGCGGCGACCCGGAAGAGCGCCTCCTTGGTCTGCATGACGGCGCAGGTGTGCGCGAACGTCTCCAGGTAGCGCGGCAGGGAGCCGGAGTCGGCGGCTTCGCGGAACCAGACGCCGAGCTTGTCTGCGTCGGTCTCGGGGAGGTTCTCGTAGCCGGCCTCACGGGCCAGCTCGATGATGGTCCCGGGGCGCAGTCCACCGTCGAGGTGGTCGTGCAGGAGCACCTTCGGGGAGCGGCGGATCTGGTCCGGCGTGGGCAGGGTGGGGGTCTCGCTCGTCATCTGGGCACTCTAGCTCCTACGCGCGTAGAGCGTAGCCTCGGCAACGGTCGTCGATATGTAACAGTGACCGTGCGGACGGGTGGCGTACACCTCCCGGTCTGAGACTGTTCCGCCATGGCACAGCATGCGCCGCAGGCGCGCGGGGCCCGCTTGGGGCGGGCCGCCGGAGCGAACGGTTCGGTTTCGACGGTCAGTGGTGTGGTGCTCCTGCTCCCCGGGGCGTCCAGACTCCTCCCCGGCCCCCTGCGTCCGCTCGCGCGGGCGCTGGCCCGCGCGGGCGGGACGGACGGGCTGGTCGCGCACACGGTCCTGCACGGGTCCGGGCCGCAGGAGGAGGCCGCCGGCTGGGCGGCGGACGAGGCCTTACGGAGGTACGGGGACGTGCCCGTGTGCCTGGCCGGGTACGGGGCGGGCGGCCGCGCGGCCCTGCGCGCGGGCGGTCACGGGGCGGTCAACACCGTCGTGGCGCTCGCCCCTTGTCTGGGCGGGGCGGCCGGGGACGGCTCCCCTGAACCGGTGAAACACCTCGCGGGGCGGCAGGTGCTGATCGTGCACGGCACCAACGACGCGCGCAGCGATCCGGAGTCCTCGTTCCTGCTGGCGGCCCGGGCGAAGAAGGCGAATCGTTCCACGTGCCGCTTCGAGGTGCATTCGGACGGGCACGGACTGCGCGACCACCAGGCGGAAGTGGTCGCCCTCGGCGTGGACTTCGTCCTGGGCTCGATGGTCTCGGGGCGGTACTCGCGCCCGGTCACGGACGCGCTGGCGGCTCCGCCGCCGCTGGGCCTGCGGATGCCGCTGGCCTCGGGCTTCGGACGCTCCCTGCGGGGCTGAAGGCCGCCCGGAGGGGTCAGGCGAGGCCGCGGTCGGGGCGGCGGGGCAGCGGGGCGCGCGCCCGGGGGCCGGAAGTGAGCAGATCGGCGGCCCGGTCCAGCGCGCTCCTCAGTAACGCGGCGGTCGGGGCGGTGGCCAGGAGGTGGGCGTGGTGGAGCGCACCCGTCGGGGCGGCCCTGACGACGACGCCCTGCGGGACCTCCAGCCGCGCCCGGACCACGCCGGGGACGGCGCGGGCCGCCGCGAGGCGGGGGCCGGCCTCGGCCAGGCTCCGGCCGGGCGGGAAGTCCACGTACCGCAGCCCGGCGTGGGCCGCGCGCGTACGGCGCACCGGGTCCGGGAGGCCGAGCCCGGCGGCCAGGGCGAGGGCGAGCACGTCGGTGCCGTGGGCGAGGCGCAGCAGCTGGGTCAGTTCCTCGGGGCCGGGCCGGGCGTGGGCCTCGACGAGGCGGGGGCCGCGCGGGGTGAGGACGACCTCGGTGTGGGAGGGGCCGTCGCGGTGGCCGGCGAGGTCCAGGACGCCGCGTACGAGGGCCCGTACGGCCTCGGCGGCGGCCGGGTCCAGGGCGACGGGCAGCTCGTGGCCGGCGGCGGTGAGGCCGGGGCCGGGCAGGCGGCGGGTCCAGCCGAGGATCCGGTGGCGGCCCTGCCGGGAGAGGGCCGCCACCGCGAGTTCGGGGCCCTCCAGGTACTCCTCCACCAGCAGGTCGGTGACCTCGGGGTAGTACGGGGCGGCGGCCTCCGCCCCGGCCGCGTCACCGACGAACCGCACGCCCTCTCCGTCGGCGCCCGCGCGGGGTTTGACGACGCAGGGGTAGCCGATGAGGCCGGTGAGGAAGGGGATCAGGGAGGACCGGCCGCAGCGGGCGAAGGACACGGGACCGGCGGGGTGCAGGGAGTTGGAGCGGGCGCGCAGGGCGGCCTTGTCCATGAGGGCGGTGACGGCGGCGGCCGGGGTGCCGGGGAGGCCGAGGGCCTCGTTGGCCCGGGCGGCGGCCAGCGCCGAGGCGGGTCCGAAGCCGAAGACGGCGGCCCGGCCGTGACGGACCTCCGCCAGCCGGCCGACGGCCTCGACGAGGCGGGGGTGGTCGCGCCAGTCCGTCCGTACCCGCCGCTCCGCCCCCTCACGGTCGGATGGCACCGACGGATCCGGCGCGACCACCACGGTGCGCGCGCCCGCACGGCGGGCGGCGGCAACCTCGGCGGGGCGCGGGCTCAGCAGGACTGCCACGGGCTGGTGCCGCCGGCCGGTCGGTCCTTGCCGCATACCGCGCTCCCCCCGTCACGCCGTGGCTCCACTGTGCCGGTTCGGCATATGCCGGAGGGGCCCGGTCAGGCGTCGAGTTGCCGCCTTGCGGGAACACGAGGGGTTTATAAACGGTCACATGCAGGGACGAATACGCATATGCCAGCCGATGCCGACGGAGCCGATGGGGTGCACGGGGTGGACGGGGCCGAGGGCCTCCACGGAGGCCACGGGGGCGAGCTGAGTCCCGCCGCGCGGCGCCTGTACGCGTACGCGGTGGAGCGGCACGCCTTCGCCGCGGCGGAGGCCACGGCGGCCCTGGGCGCCCGGGCGGGCGCCGCAATCACCGAACTGGCCGCCGCGCACCTGCTCCAGCGGGCCCCGGGCGACGGGCCGGAGCGGTGGAGCGCGGTGGCGCCCCGGGCGGCGGCGGCCCGGGTACTGGCCCCGCTGGCGCTCCTCGTACGGGAGACCCACGACGAGATGGACCGGCTGCGCGGGCGGCTGGAGGCGCTGGTCCCGGCGTACGAGGCGGGGGCCGCGCACCGGGAGCTGAGCGGCTCGGGACACCTGGAGCTGGTGACCGACCTGGGCGCGGTACGGGGACTGATCACCGAACTGGCGGCGGGGTGCGAGCGGGAGCTGCTGACCTCGCAGCCGGGCGGGGGCCGGCCACTGGAGACACTGGAGGACGCGGTCGGGCGGGACGAGTCGCTGCTGGCGCGCGGGGTGCGGATGCGGACCATCTACCAGCACACCGCCCGCTACTCGCGGCCGACGGCGGCGTACGTCGAGCGGGTGACGGCGCTGGGGGCGCAGGTGAGGACGCTCGGCGACGGGCTGATGCGGATGCTGATCTTCGACCAGCACACGGGGCTGATGGCGGTGCCGGACCGCAACGGGGCGGCGCTGGTGGTCCGGGAGCCGAACGTCGTGCACTTCATGACGGCGGCCTTCGAGCGGTCCTGGCTGGGGGCGGAGCCGTTCCCGGTGACGGTGAGCCCGGACGCGGCCCGGTCGATCTCGGAGGAGCTGCGGCAGACCATCGTGCGGCTGCTGTCGGAGGGGCTGGAGGACAAGGTGATCGCGCGCCGGCTGGGCATGTCGGAGCGGACCTGCCAGCGGCACATCGCGGAGATCATGCGGGCGGTCGGCGCCAAGTCGCGCTTCCAGGCGGGGTACTTGCTGTCGGCGGGGCCGGCCTCCGGGCCGCAGCCGGGGCCGGGGGCGGCTGGGGCGCCGGCGCCGGGGGCCTAGCCGGTCGGCGCCCGCTCAGGCCGGCGGTTCCAGTTCCGGGATGAGGCGGCCGCGGCGGGACAGCAGGAAGCGCTTGAACTCGGCGACGGGCGGGGTGTCCGGGTGGCCGTCGAGCCAGGCGACGCCGATCTCGCGGACCGCGCGCGGGGCGGTGACCGTCAGCTCGACCACCCCCGGGCGGGGCACCGCCGGGGGCGGCAGCAGGGCCACGCCCAGTCCGGCGGCGACGAGGCCGCGCAGGGTCTCCGCCTCCTCGCCCTCGAAGGCGACCTTGGGCGTGAACCCGGCCTCCGCGCACAGGTCGTCGGTGATGCGGCGCAGGCCGTAGCCCGCTTCGAGGGTGACGAAGGTTTCCTCGGCGGCCTCGGCGAGCCGGATGCGCTTGCGCCCCGCGAGGCGGTGGTCGTCCGGGACCACCAGGCGCAGCCGCTGCTCGTCGAGCCGGCGGGCGACCAGGTCGGGGGCGTCCGGCAGTGGCGAGGTGAGGCACAGGTCGAGTTCGCCGGCCCTGAGCTTCTCCAGCATGGCCTCGCCGTAGTTCTGTACGAGGGAGAACCGCACGCGGGGGTGGTCGGCGCGGAAGGCGCGGATCAGGCCGGGTACGGTCTCGGGGCCCAGGGTGTGCAGGAACCCGAACGCGACCTTCCCGAAGGCCGGGTCGGCGTCCTGCTGCACGGACTCGGCGGCGCGGGCGATGCCTTCGAGGGCCTGTTCGGCGGAGGCCAGGAAGGTGCGGCCGGCCGTGGTGAGGGAGACGGTACGGCCCTTGCGGGCGAACAGCGTGACGCCCAGGTCCTGTTCGAGGCGGACCATGGCCCGCGACAGGGTGGACTGCGGTACGCCCAGCTCGTGCGCGGCGCGGGTGACGTGCTCGTGCCGGGCCACCACGACGAAATGGGCGAGCCGGGGGGCCAGCTGGCGTGTCACGGCCATGTCTTCTTCGTAACGGTTCATTGACATCCGCCGCCCTGAGCTGTGGTGATGCGTGAGTGGATCGATTATGGCGAATCTGTGCATTGGACGCATGAAAAAGGCGGGCCTACGGTCGTCGTATGCCTCCCGCTCATACCGGGGCACCCGTCACCTCGGGTGCCTCCATCCTGTCGTCCCCTTCCGCTCCCCCCGCCGCGGCCCCCTCGCCGGTGAACGTTCCCGCCGAGCCCGGCCGCCCCGGCTACCGCCGGATGAGCCTGGCCCTGTTCGCCGCGGGCCTCGCGACCTTCGCGCTCCTCTACTCCACCCAGGCCCTGCTGCCCGCGGTCTCCGCCGGGTTCGGCGTGACGGCGGGTCAGGCCAGCTGGACGGTGTCCGCGGCGACCGGGGCGCTGGCCCTGTTCGTCCTGCCGCTCAGCGCGCTGTCCGAGCGGTTCGGGCGGACCCGGATGATGACCTGGTCGATGGTGGTGGCGGTCGGCGTCGGCCTGCTGGTGCCATTCGCGCCGAACCTGGAGTGGCTGGTGGCGCTCCGCGCGGTGCAGGGCGCGGCGATCGCCGGGATCCCCGCCTCCGCGATGGCGTACCTGGCGGAGGAGGTCCGGCCGAAGGCGCTGGTCGGGGCGATCGGCCTGTTCGTGGCGGGCAACTCGATCGGCGGGATGAGCGGCCGCATCGTCACGGGCTGGGCGGCGCAGCTGTGGGGCTGGCGGGCCGGGCTGCTGAGCGTGGGCCTGATGGCGCTGGTCTGCGCGGTGGCCTTCCTGGTGCTGCTGCCCCGGGCGCGGTTCTTCCGGCCGGCTTCGCTGAAGCCGCGCGCGGTGGGACGTACCGTCGCCGGTCACCTGCGCGATCCGCTGCTGCTGCGGCTGTACGGGATCGGCGCGCTGTTCATGACGGTGTTCGGAGCCGTGTACACGGTGATCGGCTACCGCCTGGTGGACGAGCCGTTCTCGCTGGGGCAGGGCGTCGTCGGGTCGGTGTTCCTGGTGTACCTGGTCGGTACGGTCTCCTCGGCGGCCGCCGGGAAGCTGGTGGCCCGTGCCGGACGGCGCGGGGCGCTGTACCTGGCCGTGACGACGACCGCGCTGGGCCTGCTGCTGTCGCTGTCGGACGCGCTGGCCGCGATCCTGCTGGGGCTGGTGCTGATCACCGCGGGGTTCTTCGCGGGGCACGCGGTGGCCTCCGCGGCGGTGAGCCGGACCGCGAAGACGGGCCGGGCGCAGGCTTCGGCGCTCTACCAGTCCGCGTACTACCTGGGCTCCAGCGCGGGCGGCACCCTGGGCGCGCTGGCCTACCACGCCTCGGGGTGGGCGGCCACGGTCGGCATCGCGCTGCTGGCGGTGGTGGGCGTCGCCTCGATCACCCTCTACGGGTCCCACGCGGCCCGCGCCGAGCGGCGGCTCGCGCTGCCGGCCGCGACCGCGCGCTGACGGGCCGTCGGCGGTCCGCCCGGGGCGGGCCGTCGGCCGAAATCCGTCCGGAAAAGTACTGTTCAGCCCGCTGACGAACCCGCTCGCCGTCACTACGCTTCCGCCGAGCGCAATCGCGCCGGTCATCCGGGCCGTGGTCCCGGAGGACGCACAGCGAACCGGGGAGGGACCGAATGGGTTCGATACGCATGCGCGCGGGGCGGCGGGCGGCGGTGGTGTTCGGCGGGGCGCTGGCCCTGGCCGTGCCGATGGTGGTCGCCGGGGGCGGGGCGGCGCAGGCCGCGTCCTGCAACGTGACGACCGGGCCGTACCAGCGGCAGGTGGAGCAGTTCCTCGGCAGGCCGGTGGACGGGGTGCAGTCCGCGGCCGACTGCAAGGCCATCCAGTCCTTCCAGGCCACGCACGGGATCACCCCGACCGCCGGCTACGCGGGCCCGCTGACCTGGCAGACGATGAGCACGATGCTGGCGCAGCGGGCGGCCGGGAAGAACCCGAACGCCGACAAGAAGTGTCCGACCAACCTCGGGCGGATCGCCTGCGTCGACCTGACGCGGCAGCTGACCTGGATCCAGGACGGCGCGACGCTGAAGTACGGGCCGGTGCCGGTGCGCACGGGCAAGGCGGGGACGCCGACCCGGACCGGCCTGAAGAAGATCTACTACCGCAGCATCAACCACTGGTCGACGATCTACAACGTCGCGATGCCGTACTCGCAGTTCTTCGACGGCGGCATCGCCTTCCACTCCACGCCCAAGAGCATGTGGAACCCGCCGGGGTCGGGCGGCTGCGTCAACATGACCACCACGGACGCCAAGGCGTACTGGAGCATGCTGGGCAACGGCGAGGACGTGTTCGTGTACGGGCGCAAGCCCGGAACGTGACGGCTCGACGCTCTGCGGCTGCCGTTGTCGGTGCCCTCGGGTAGTTTCCGAAGCAACGGAAACCTTCTGGGGGACGGACGGCAGCCATGAGTGACCTCGCGACGACACCACCGGAAGCGGACCTCGACACCGCGATGGACCGCTACCGCGTGGAGCTGACCGGATACTGCTACCGGATGCTCGGCTCGGCCTTCGACGCCGAGGACGCGGTGCAGGACACGTACGTCCGCGCGTGGCGCGGCTTCGACAAGTTCGAGGGCCGTTCCTCGCTGCGCTCGTGGCTGTACCGGATCGCCACCAACGTCTGCCTGGACCTGCTGAGCGCCGGCAACAAGCGGGCCCGCCCGATGGACCTCACCGCCCCGCAGCACCAGGCCTCGGCCGTGCTCAGCGAGCGGCCCGAGGTGACCTGGCTGGAGCCGGTGCCCGACGGGCGGGTGCTGCCGCAGACCGCCGACCCGGCGGAGATGGCCCTGGCGAAGGAGTCCGTACGGCTGGCGTTCGTCGCGGCGCTCCAGCACCTGCCGGCGAAGCAGCGGGCCGTACTGATCCTGCGGGAGGTGCTGGCCTGGAAGGCGGACGAGGTCGCGGTGCTGCTGGAGACCACGGTGGCCTCGGTGAACAGCGCGCTCCAGCGGGCGCGGGCCACGCTCGCCGCCCAGCGGATCCGGGAGAGCGAGGCGGCGGACCCGCTGGACACGGACCAGGCGAAGCTGCTGGAGCAGTACCTGTCCGCCTTCGAGGCCTACGACATCTCGCGGCTCACCGCCCTGCTGCACGAGGACGCGGTGCTGTCGATGCCGCCGTTCGACCTGTGGCTCCAGGGGCACGCGGACATCGCCGCGTGGCACCTCAACCAGGGCATCGGCTGCAAGGGCTCGCGCCTGGTCCCGACCACGGCGAACGGCATGCCGGCCTTCGGCCAGTACCGGCCGGACCCCTCGGGGAAGGGGCACACGCCGTGGGCGCTCCAGGTGCTGGAGGTGTCAGAGGGGCGGATCACCGGCCTGAACGCCTTCCTCGACACCGCCCGCTGGTTCCCGCTGTTCGGGCTCCCCGAGCAGCTCGACGAGTCCGACGAGGTGCAGTAGCCCGCGCAGGGGCGGGCCGGCTCCGGTGACACGGAACGGGCGGTCCCGTGCGGTGAGCCGCAGCCGGGCCAGCGCCTCGACGGCGCCCAGGCCCGGGGCGGTGACGGCCCCGGCGTCGCACACCACCGCTGCGGCGCCGGCCTCGTACAGCAGCTCCAGGCGGGCGCACAGCCCCGGCACGTCCTGCGGGACCGGTGCGGGGCCGGGCAGGACGAGTCGCATGATCTCCACGCAGGGGTGACTGCCGGGGACGGCCGAACTCATCGGCGGCGGCCGCCCGGCTCACGGCGCGGGGAAGGCGGAGGTGTCCGGCGTGACCGGTCCCGGGACGGCGAACGGGACCGGCGGGGGTCCGCCGGTCCCGTTCATCCGAAAGGGGAGCCGCAGGTCAGGCGATGCGGTCCAGGACGATCGGCGTGGCGGAGAAGGCCGTGCCGGCCGGGGCCACGTCGTAGGAGCCGTCCAGCGAGGCGAGGGCGTACTCGAACTTCTCCGGGGTGTCCGTGTGCAGGGTCATCAGCGGCTGGCCCACGGTGACCGTGTCGCCGGGCTTGGCGTGGAGCTCGATGCCCGCGCCCGCCTGCACCGGGTCCTCCTTGCGGGCGCGGCCCGCGCCCAGGCGCCAGGCGCCGACGCCGACCGCGTACGCGTCGAGGCGGGTCAGGACGCCCGAGGCGGAGGCGGTGACCACGTGCTGTTCCCGGGCGACGGGCAGGGCCGCGTCCGGGTCGCCGCCCTGGGCGGAGATCATCCGGCGCCACACGTCCATCGCGGAGCCGTCGGCCAGGGCCTTCTCCGGGTCGGCGTCCTTGATCCCGGCGGCGTCCAGCATCTCGCGGGCCAGGGCCAGGGTCAGCTCGACGACGTCGGAGGGGCCGCCGCCGGCGAGGACCTCGACGGACTCGCGGATCTCCAGGGCGTTGCCGGCGGTGAGGCCGAGCGGGGTGGACATGTCGGTGAGCAGGGCGATCGTCTTGACGCCGCTGTCCGTGCCGAGGGCCACCATCGTGGAGGCGAGCTCGCGGGCGTCCTCGATGTTCTTCATGAAGGCGCCGCTGCCGACCTTGACGTCGAGGACGAGCGAGCCCGTGCCCTCGGCGATCTTCTTCGACATGATCGAGGAGGCGATCAGCGGGATGGCCTCGACGGTGCCCGTGACGTCGCGCAGGGCGTAGAGCTTCTTGTCGGCGGGGGCCAGGCCGTCGCCGGCCGCGCAGATGACGGCGCCGGTGGTGTCGAGGACGTGCAGCATCTCCTCGTTGGACAGCAGCGCGCGCCAGCCGGGGATGGACTCCAGCTTGTCCAGGGTGCCGCCGGTGTGGCCGAGGCCGCGGCCCGAGAGCTGCGGGACGGCCGCGCCGCAGGCGGCGACGAGCGGGGCGAGCGGAAGGGTGATCTTGTCGCCGACGCCGCCGGTGGAGTGCTTGTCGGCGGTCGGGCGGGAGAGGGAGTCGAAGTTCATCCGCTCGCCGGAGGCGATCATCGCGGCGGTCCAGCGGGCGATCTCGGCCCGGTTCATGCCGTTGAGCAGGATGGCCATCGCCAGCGCCGACATCTGCTCGTCGGCGACGACACCGCGCGTGTACGCGTCGATGACCCAGTCGATCTGCTCGGGGCTCAGCTCACCGCGGTCCCGCTTGGTCCGGATGACGGAGATGACGTCCATGAGGTGACTTCCTTCTACGCGCATAGAGATGAGGGGTGTAACGGGGGAGGAAGAGAAACCGACGGCCCTCCGCCCCGGGCAGGGGCGGAGGGCCGTCGGCACGGCTATCTCAGGTGGTCGGGCCCGAAGGCCTGCGGCAGCATCGCGCTCAGCGGCAGGATCCCGTCCGGCGTCTCCACCAGCAGGTCCGGGCCGCCGAACTCGTAGAGCAGCTGGCGGCAGCGCCCGCACGGGACGAGGATCTCGCCCTTGCCGTCCACGCACGTGAAGTGCGTGAGGCGGCCGCCGCCCGTGGCCTGCAACGAGGAGACCAGGCCGCACTCGGCGCACAGGCCGAGGCCGTAGCTGGCGTTCTCGACGTTGCAGCCGGTGACGACCCGGCCGTCGTCGACGCGCGCGGCCACGCCGACCGGGAAGCCCGAGTAGGGGGCGTACGCCCGGGTCATCGCGTCCCGGGCGGCCGTCCGCAGGGCTTCCCAGTCCACTGCCGCGGGCGGGGTCACTTGCCCTGGCCCTTGCGGTACGGCATGCCGTCCGCCTTGGGCATGCGCAGGCGCTGCGCCGACAGGACGAGCACGAAGAGCGTCGTCAGGTACGGGGCGGCGTCCACGAACTGGCTGGGCACCTCGTCCGTGAAGGCGTACCAGAGGTACAGCAGCACGGCGAAGGCCGCCGAGATGCCGGCCTGGACGTACTTCTTCTTGTACAGCTGCCAGGCGAGCACCAGGGTGAGCAGGATCGCGACCAGCAGCAGCATGGCGTGGACGTTCTCCGCGCCGCCGCGCAGCTTGAGGCTGTCGGTGAAGCCGAAGAGGCCGGCGCCCAGCGCCATGCCGCCCGGCATCCAGTTACCGAAGATCATCGCGGCGAGACCGATGTAGCCGCGGCCGCCGGTCTGGCCCTCCTGGTAGATGGGGCTGGCGACGATCGACAGGAACACGCCGCCGAGGCCGGCGAGGGCGCCCGAGACGATCACGGCGATGTACTTGTACTTGTAGACGTTGACGCCCAGCGACTCGGCGGCGACGGGGTTCTCGCCGCAGGAGCGCAGTCGCAGACCGAAGGTGGTCCGCCACAGCACCCACCAGGTGCCGGGGATCAGCAGCAGCGCGAGGACGGTCAGCAGCGACAGCTCGGTGACCAGGCCGCCGATGACGCCGGCGAGGTCGGAGATGAAGAACCAGTGCTTGCCCTGGAGGTCCGCCATCCAGTCGGACAGCCCCGGCACGGTGATCTTGTAGATCTCCTCGACGCGGGGGGACTGCTTGGAGGAGCCGCCGGGCGCCTCGGCGAACGTGAAGTTCGACAGGTACTGGGTGAAGCCCAGCGCGAGGATGTTGATGGCCACACCGGAGACGATGTGGTTGACGTTGAAGGTGACCGTGATGATCGCGTGCAGCAGGCCGCCGAGGGCGCCGCCGGCGATGCCGACGAGGACGCCGGTCCACGGGCCCCACTGGTAGCCGGCCCAGGCACCGAACCAGGTGCCGAGGATCATCATGCCTTCGAGACCGATGTTGACGACGCCCGCGCGCTCGGCCCACAGGCCGCCGAGGCCGGCGAGGCCGATCGGGACCGCGAGGGAGAGGGCGCCGGAGACCTGGCCCACGGAGGTCAGGTCGTCGGCCCCGCTGATCACGCGGACCAGCGAGACCAGCGCGAGGCCGCCCGCGATGATCAGCATGATCCAGGGCAGGGTGAGCTTCTTGCGGCCGCCCGGCTTCTTGGGGGCGGCGGCCGTCGCGGAAACGGTGCTGGTGCTCACGCCGCGACCTCCTTGTCGGTCTTGATGGCGTGGCCCGCGGCCAGTTCCGCGCCGACCTTCTGCTGCTGTCGGCGGATTCCGTAGCGGCGGACGAGTTCGTACGAGACGACGACGGCGATCACGATCAGGCCCTTCATGATCGTGCCGATCTCCTTCGCGTAGCCCTCGGTGTCGAGCGAGGCCGAGGCCTTGTCGATGAAGGCCATCAGGAACGCGGCGAAGAGGATGCCGACCGGGCTGTTGCGGCCGAGCAGCGCGATGGTGATGCCGGTGAAGCCGACGCCGACGGGGAAGGACAGGTTGTACGTGTGGGTCTCGCCCAGCAGCTGCGGCATGCCGGACAGACCGGCGACCGCGCCCGAGATGAGCATCGCGGTGACGATCATCTTCTTGGCGTCCACGCCGGAGGCCTGGGCGGCGGACTCGCTGGCGCCGGTGGCGCGCAGGTCGAAGCCGAAGCGCGTGCGGTTGAGCACGAACCAGTAGACGATGCCGAGCGCGAAGGCCACGAAGGTGAAGCCGTAGATCTCCAGGCCGTCACCGATGGACAGGGACGGGAACCAGCCCGACTCGGCGATGTCGCCGGTCGTCAGGTCGTTGGAGCCCTCCGGCTGCACGCCGAGGTTCTCCGGCAGGATCAGCCAGGCGATCAGGCTGGTCGCGATCGCGTTCAGCATGATCGTGGAGACGACCTCGCTGACGCCCCGCTTGGCCTTCAGCACGCCCGCGATGCCGGCCCAGAACGCACCGGTGAGCATGGCGACGAGCACGATCAGCAGGATGTGCAGCGGACCGGGCAGGGTGACGGCGGTGCCGACCACGGCGGAGACCATCGCGGCGAGACGGTACTGGCCGTCGACGCCGATGTTGAAGAGGTTCATCCGGAAGCCGATGGCCACGGCCAGGGCCGCCAGGTAGTACGTACCGGCCTGGTTCAGGATCAGGACCTGGACGTCTTCGTAGCCGGCGTTCTCCACCATGAGGCGCAGCGGCTCGATCGGGTCGATGCCCGTCGCGGCCAGCACGATCACGGTCAGCAGGAAGGCGCTCACCAGGGCGAGCACGGGTCCGGCGAAGCCGAGGAGCAGCCGGTCCTTGTCGAATTTCTTCATCGGGCCTCGTCCTCCGGTGCTTCGGTACCCGCGTCGGTACCGGCGGCGGAGTGGTTGTCGGTGGCTTCCAGGTGCCCGGAGGCGGCGCCCGTCATGGCGGTGCCGAGCTGCTCGGCGTTGACGGTCGCGGGGTCGGCGTCCGCGACCAGGCGGCCGCGGTAGATCACGCGCAGGGTGTCGGACAGGCCGATCAGCTCGTCCAGGTCCGCGGAGATCAGCAGGACGGCCAGACCTTCGCGGCGGGCCTCGCGGATCGCGTCCCAGATCTGCGCCTGCGCACCGACGTCCACACCACGGGTGGGGTGGGCGGCGATGAGGAACTTCGGGTTGTGGCTCATCTCGCGGCCGACGATCAGCTTCTGCTGGTTGCCGCCGGAGAGGGAGGCCGCGGTGACGTCGATGCCGGGCGTGCGGACGTCGTACTCGCGCACGATCCGCTCGGTGTCCTTGCGGGCGGCCTTCGGGTCGAGGATGCCGCGCTTGGAGTTCGGCGTCTCGGTGACGTGGCCCAGGATGCGGTTCTCCCACAGCGGGGACTCCAGCAGCAGGCCGTGCCGGTGGCGGTCCTCGGGGATGTACCCGATGCCGCCCTCGCGGCGCTTGCGCACCGTTTCCTTGGTGATGTCCCTGCCGTCCAGCGTGATGACGCCCGCGTCGGCGGCGCTCATGCCCATGAGGGCTTCGATGAGCTCGGTCTGGCCGTTGCCCTCGACGCCGGCGATCCCGAGGATCTCGCCCTTGTGGATGGTGAAGCTGACGTCGTCCAGCAGGAGGCGTCCGACCGCGACGTGCTCGCGCAGGGAGGAGTCGTCCTGGTCCGCGCCCGCCATGGTCTCCGGCTCGACGGACACGACGTCGCCCGCGGCGACGGTCAGGTTCGACACCGTCAGCATCGGGACGGTCGTCACGGTCGACTCGCGGGTCTCCGGCGAGGGCAGTTCCGCGCCGACCATCAGCTCGGCGAGCTGCTTGGTGGTGGCGGTCTTCGGGTCGGCGGTGCCGACCGTGGTGCCGCGCCGGATGACGGTGATGTCGTCGGCGACCTTCTTGACCTCGCCCAGCTTGTGCGAGATGAAGATGACCGTCAGGCCCTCGGACTTGAGCTCGCGCAGGTTGTCGAAGAGGGCGTCCACCTCCTGCGGCACGAGCACTGCGGTCGGCTCGTCGAGGATGAGGATCTTCGCGCCGCGGTAGAGGACCTTGAGGATCTCCACGCGCTGCCGGTCGGCGACGCCGAGGTCCTCGACCAGGGCGTCGGGGCGCACGCCGAGGCCGTAGGCCTTCGAGATCTCCAGGATCTTCTTGCGGGCCTTGGAGCCGATGCCGTAGAGCTTCTCGCCGCCGAGAACCACGTTCTCCAGGACGGTGAGGTTGTCGGCGAGCATGAAGTGCTGGTGCACCATGCCGATCCCGCGGGCGATGGCGTCGCCGGGGCTGGAGAAGGTGACCTGCTCCCCGTCGATCGCGATGGTGCCCTCGTCCGGCTTCTGCATGCCGTAGAGGATCTTCATCAGGGTCGACTTGCCGGCGCCGTTCTCGCCGATCAAGGCATGGACCGTGCCCTTGCGGACGGTGATCGCGATGTCCTTGTTGGCGACGACGCCGGGGAAGCGCTTGGTGATGCCGTGCAGTTCTACGGCGGGGGGCGGGCTGGACGCGTTGATGACGCACTCTCCTTGGCGCGGAAGGAGCTGGAGGCAGGGGGAACAGGGCGGTCGATCGGCCGGGCGGGTGGGCGGGAGCAGGACGGTATCGCGTCCCCGATGCCTCTACGCGCGTAGCACTGTCGAAAGTGAAAACTTGCGACCAACTGGCCACGAGTCAACACGGAACGTGTCCGACGAGGTGCGGGGTCCGGGAGCGGCGAAGACCGCTTCCCGAACCCCGGAAACCACGCTGGACTTGTCAGACGGAACCCTACGGGGCGGTCTTGACGGTGATCTTCTTGGCGATGATGTCGGCCTTCGCCTTGTCCACCGCGGTGATGACGTCGGTCATCTTCTTGTACTCCGGGTTGGAGTCGGCCAGGCCGACGCCGTCCTTGTCCAGGCCGTAGCGGATCTCACCGGTGGTCGGCTTGCCGTCCTTGACCGACTTGATCAGGTCGTAGACGGAGTCGGAGACGTCCTTCGTGACCGAGGTCAGGATGGAGTTCTTGTACTTCGACAGACCGGCCTGGTTGTACTGGTCGGAGTCGACGCCGATGGCCCACTTGCCCTTGGCCGAAGCGGCCTCGATGGCACCGGAGCCGGCCAGGCCCGCGGCCGCGTAGATCACGTCGGCGCCGCCGTCGATCTGACCCTGCGCGGCGGCCTTGCCGAGGTCGGGCTTGGCGAAACCGTCGAAGTTCGGCGGCTGGGTCAGGTAGGTGGAGAGCACCTTGGCGTTCGGGTTGGTGTCCTTGACGCCCTGCTCGAAGCCCGCCTGGAACTTCTTGATCAGCGGAACCTCGACACCGCCGATGAAGCCGACCGTGCCGGTCTTCGAGACCTTGGCGGCGGCGACGCCGGCCAGGTACGAGCCCTGCTCCTCGTTGAAGACGAGGTTGGCGACGTTCTTGTCCTGCACCGAGGTGTCGTCGATGATGCCGAACGTGGTGTTCGGGAACTTCGGGGCGACCTTCTTGATGGCCGGGCCGTAGGCGAAACCGACGCCGATGACCGGGTTGTTGCCCTTGCGGGCCAGCTCGGTGAGGCGCTGGACCTTGTCGGCCTCGCCCTCGCCGTCCGTGGGCTCCGCCTCGGCGCCCTTGATCTTGAGTTCCTTCTCGGCCTTCTCGAGGCCCGCGTAGGCGGCGTCGTTGAACGACTGGTCGCCGCGGCCACCGATGTCGTACGCGATGGCGGCGCTGGCCTCGGAGGAGCCGGAGCTCGACGAGGAAGCGGTGCTGTCCGAGGACTTCTTACCGCCACAGGCGGTGGCCGAGAGGGCCAGCGCCGCGGACGCGATGCCCACGGTGGCGATCCTGGTGATCCGGCGCAAGGGGAGGCTCCTTCAAAACCTGACCGAAGCGCCACGACCGGCGCTGGTTTCGCGGCGATCGTAACGCGCGTAGATGTCAGTTAAAGGCCCGTTCATGAGTCGTTATCGGATCGTCGCGAACCGGACAGTGACGGATCGGTAACTGGTGGGGCGCCCAGCCCTTGCGTACCAAGGGCTGGACACCTCCGCCGGAAGACCGGCCGGTGTTGTAGGGACTTCCGCCCGTCTCCGGGCCGAACGCCCCCGCGCGTCCTACCGGACCGGCGCCGCGCGCAGTCCGTCGAGGAGCGCCGCGGCGGTGAAGAACTCCACTCCGACGCCGATCGCGGACTCGTCCACGTCGAAGTCGCCGCGGTGCAGGTCCCGCTTGGCGGTGTCGCCGGGCCCGCGGACGCCGAGGCGGGCCATGGCGCCGGGGACGTGCTCCAGGTACCAGGAGAAGTCCTCCCCGCCCAGGCTCTGCTCGGTGTCCTCGACCGCGTCGGCGCCGAGGCGGACCGCCATGGCCTCGCGCAGCAGCTCGGTGACGGCCGGGTCGTTCACCACGGGCGGCACCCCGCGGACGTGGTTGATCTCGAACTTGGCCCCGTGCATGGTCGCGACCTCGTCGATCGCCGCGTGGAGCATGTCGGGGGCGTCGTGCCAGGCGTTGAGGTCCAGGCAGCGGACGGTCCCGGACAGCTCGGCGTGCATCGGGATCACGTTGCAGGCGTGCCCGGCCTCGATCCGGCCCCAGGTGACCGACATGCCCGAGCGGGCGTCCATGCGGCGGGTCAGCAGCGCCGGGACGTCGACGGCCACGCGGGCGGCGGCCGTCACCAGGTCGGTGGTCAGGTGCGGGCGGGCGGTGTGCCCTCCCGCACCGGAGAGGCTGACCTCCAGACGGTCGCACGCCGAGGTGATCGGGCCGGCCCGCAGCCCGATCCGGCCCGCGTCGACGCGCGGGTCGCAGTGCACGGCGATGATCTTGCCGACCCCGTCCAGCACCCCGGACTCGATGGCGTCGCTCGCCCCGCCCGGCAGGACCTCCTCGGCCGGCTGGAACAGCAGCCGTACGGGCCGGGGCAGCATGCCCTGGCGTTCCAGCTCGGCGAGGACCAGACCGGCGCCGAGGACGACGGCGGTGTGCACGTCGTGGCCGCAGGCGTGGGCGCGGTCGGGGAAGGTGGAGCGGTACGAGACGTGCGTCTTGGCGTCCGGGATGGGCAGGGCGTCGATGTCCGCGCGCAGGGCCAGCATCGGCCGTACGCCGTCCCACGTCCCCACGTCACAGATCAGGCCGGTGCCGGACTTCAGCACGCGCGGGCGCAGGCCGGCCTTCTCCAGCCGGGCCTTGATCGCCGCCGTGGTGCGGAACTCCTGGTGTCCTAGCTCGGGATGCATGTGCAAGTCCCGTCGGAAGGCGATCAGTTCGGCACGCAGGTGGTCCGGAAGCTTGCCGGGCAGCTCGGGCCGGTCGGGCGTGCCGGGCAGGGCGGTCTGGGACTCGCGGGACATCAACTGGTTCACCCGTTGAAGGGTAGGCGCACGAACG
The DNA here is from genome assembly GCF_040611935.1 of Streptomyces sp. NPDC006512. Taxonomy (NCBI): domain Bacteria; kingdom Bacillati; phylum Actinomycetota; class Actinomycetes; order Kitasatosporales; family Streptomycetaceae; genus Streptomyces; species Streptomyces sp. NPDC006512. Next base: position 47,327 of record NZ_JBEXPG010000002.1, read on the forward strand.
GGTCAACTGGCTGGAGATCACAAAAAGTTCATGCCGTTAGGGGAAAGAAACCCGGCCTCTGGACGCATGATCGGATGCGCCCGGGGGTACACTCGCGCGCTCATCCGGCCGCCGGAGCGGCCTGCGCGGGCAGTCTGCGCACATCACGGGCGGTGTCGGTGACCCCGGCGAGGAAGCTGCGGGCCCTCGGCGAGGCGGCGGCGGTGAGCCAGGCCGGGTCGACGGTGCGGACGGCCACGGTCACCCCGGTACCGGACAGGGCGTACGGCAGCGTGTGGACGACCGTGGACGGAAAGCTGACGACGGTCCGGCCGATCGGCCCCCGGCGGGCGATCAGCTCCAGCGGCAGGTCCGGACGGACGATCTCCAGCCCGGTCGCCTCGCTCAGCGCGCGCAGCTTCTCCGGGGACTCCCGGCGGTGGGCGAAGTACCGGGTCACGCCGTGCTCCAGGGTCAGTGCGCGGACGGCGTCCAGGTAGCGGTCCGGATCGACGACGCCGGTCTCCACCAGGGAGGTGCCGACCAGGTCGGTGCCCTTGGTCAGGCGGGGCGGGCCGAAGCGGGAGCGGGTCCAGGCGAAGTCGTTGACCCGCAGCTCCATGCCGGGCAGGGCGGTGACCGGCATCGACGTGAACACCTCCACCCGGCGGCGCTCCCCCGGGGTCAGCCGGCGGCGGGCCGTGCCGGACACCGGGGCGTACGCGAGCTCCCGCACCCGGGCGGCCGGGCCGCCGCCGGTGCGGTGCCAGCGGCGCAGGCGTTCGCCGCGGCCGAGCTGGGCGACGAACTCCATGGTGGCGGTGCCGTCGTCCACGACCACCAGTTCGGCGGCCCGGGCCGGGGCGAGCAGCAGCTGGACGAAGCGGGAGAAGGGGTCGCCGATGACGATCCGCTCGGCGGCGCGGACGGCCGAGGCGAGGGAGGCCAGGGCCTTCAGGGGGGTGCCGGAGCCGCCGCGGGCCTCCTGCCAGTGGACCTGGTACCCCTCGTCGCGGGCGATCCCGGCGACCCGGCGCAGCTGGCCGCGGGACATGGGGTCGGTGGGGGGCAGCACCACGATCCGCGGCGGTTCGGCGGGCGGGGCGGGGCGGGGGCGGCGGCCGCGCTGGGGCGGTACGCCGTCGAAGAGGGGGGCGGGGGTGCCGGGGGTTCCGGCGGGGCCGGGGGTTCCGGCGGGGCCCGCGGGGGTGGCGCCGCGGGCGTGCGCCCACTCCAGCACGTTCAGGAGCTGGACCGGGCTCTCGACGAAAGCCAGGGTGGAGCTGGGGGCTGAGGGAGACACCACGTACTCCTCGTCGGGGGGAGGGCCGGAGCGGAGGTCAGACCGCTGCCGGGACCGGGGCCTGGACGCGGCGGAGCTTCTTCATCGGGCCCAGTTCGGAGTCGTAGACCCGCTTGACGCCGTCGCCGAGGGCGGTCTCGATGGTGCGGATGTCGCGGACGAGGCGGGTGAGGCCTCCGGGTTCGACGGAGGCGGCCTGGTCGGAGCCCCACATCGCGCGGTCGAGGGTGATGTGCCGTTCGACGAAGGTGGCGCCGAGGGCTACGGCGGCCAGGGTCGTCTGGAGGCCGGTCTCGTGCCCGGAGTAGCCGATCGGGACGTTCGGGTACTCCTCGCGGAGGGTGTTGATCACCCGCAGGTTGAGCTCCTCGGCCTTGGCCGGGTACGTCGAAGTGGCGTGGCAGAGCAGGATGTTGGCGCTGCCGAGCACCTCCACCGCGTGGCGGATCTGCTGCGGGGTGGACATGCCGGTGGACAGGACGACGGTGCTGCCGGTGGCGCGCAGGGTGCGCAGCAGTTCGTCGTCGGTGAGGCAGGCGGAGGCCACCTTGTGGGCGGGGACGTCGAACTTCTCCAGGAAGGCGACGGCCTCGGTGTCCCAGGGGGAGGCGAACCAGTCGATGCCGCGCTTGGCGCAGTGCGCGTCGATGGCGAGGTAGTCGGCCTCGCCGAACTCGACGCGGTGGCGGTAGTCGATGTAGGTCATCCGGCCCCAGGGGGTGTCCCGTTCGATGTCCCACTGGTCGCGGGGGGTGCAGATCTCGGGGGTGCGCTTCTGGAACTTGACGGCGTCGCAGCCGGCTTCGGCGGCGGCGTCGACGAGGGCGAAGGCGGTACCGAGGTCGCCGTTGTGGTTGATGCCGATCTCACCGACGACGTAGACGGGACGGCCGGGGCCGGCGGTGCGCGAACCGAAGCTGCGGAGGCGGGAGTCGGGGGTGACGGTCATGGCGGGTACGGTCCTTCGATCGGTGTGCGGGAAGGCGGCGGGGGCGGCGGGGGCCGCGGGTACGGGGGTGGCTCGGGGTGTGGGGGCTGGGGGCTGGGGGTCGAAGAGGGGGGACAGGAGGCGGGCGCGGGCCAGGTCGTGGGGGTCGTCGACCTCCAGGACGCGGGCCGGGTCGGCGGCGACGGGGAGGGTGCGCCCGAAGAAGCGGTGCCGGGCGGCGCGGAAGCCGGGTACGGCCATGGCGTAGGCGGCGCCGGTCTCCAGCAGTTCCACGGGCCGGTCCTGACGGCGGGGCCGGTGCGCGGCCTGGTGGTTGACCCCCGTTCCGGTGCCGTCGGGTCCGGGCCGCCAGAGGAATCCGTGGAACGGGGCCGCGGTCAGGGCCGAGTCGGCTGCTCCGGACGCGACGGCGACGGCGACGGACTCCACGTCCGAGGGGGTCAGGAAGGGGCTGGTGCACTGCACCAGGAGGACCACGTCCACGGTGGTGGCGCGGGCGGCCTCGAAGACGTCCAGGGCGTGCAGGACCGCGGCTTCGCTGCTCGCGGTGTCGCCGGAGAGCTCGGCCGGGCGGTGGATCACCTGGGCCCCGGCGGTACGGGCCGCCGCGGCGACCGCCTCGGAATCGGTGGAGACCGCGACGTCGGTGACGGTGGGCGCGGCCAGGCAGGCGAGGACGGCGCGGGCGACGAGCGGCACCCCGCCGACCGGGGCGGTGTTCTTGCCCGGAACCCCCTTGGAGCCGCCGCGGGCCGGGATCACCGCGAGGACCCTCACAGCTCCCCCAGCCTGCGGATGACGGGGGCGACGCGCTGGACGCCGTGCCGGTACGCCCCGCGGGCGGCCTCGCGCAGGTGGGCCCGGAGCCAGCGGCGCGCCCCGGACTCCGCCGCCTCCGGGCGGGCCGCGCCGGGGAGCGGGGTCCCGTCGATGCCGAGGTGGTGGCGGGCCAGGATGCCGGGCAGGTAACCGGGCGCGGTGGCGGGGGTGTAGTACGGGGCGACGGCCGGGAGCCGCTCGCGGGCGAGCAACTCGGCGAGCCGGGCCCGGGCGACGGCGTGGGCGTCGGCGTGGCCGCCTTCGGCGCGGGGGCCGCCCGTGCGGGGGCCGCTGTCCTGGACGGGCTCCTCAGCGGCGGGCCGTACGGAGAGCAGGCCCGGCGGGACGTCGGCGCCGGGGGCGGAGGCAGGGACTTCGGGACGGACAGCCTCCGGGGCCGGACCGCCCGGGAGCGTGACGGGTGGGGGCCGGTGGGGTGGGGTCACGCCGTGGGTGGCCAGCCAGTGGGGGTTGCCGTGGGGGAGGAGGCCTTCGTCGAGGCGGTCCCACGAGGTCAGGCAGCCGGAGCCGAGGAAGTGGTGGTTGCCGAGGGCCTCGCGGACGCCGAGGTCGGTCAGGACGGCGGTCGGGATGCCCCGGTGCAGGGACTCCAGGGCGGCGGTGGAGGACACCGTGACCAGCAGGTCGGTGCCGTCCAGCACCTCGCCCATGTTCCCGTAGACCAGCCGGCAGTTGGCCGGCAGCCCGCCGGGGAGCCGCTCCGCGAGGCGCTGGTAGGGGTGCTCCTCCAGGTGCGTGGTGTGCTCCCCCGGCCGGCTGCGCAGTTTGACGAGCACCTCGCGCCCGGGGTGGAGCCGGGCGTGGCCGGCGGCCCGCTCCAGGAGGTACGTACGGTCGGCCCGGCTCTCCGGGACGGAGGGCTGCACGGCGAAGACGACGGTGTGGGCGCCGCCGCCCGCGGGGGCGTACGGGGCGCCGCCCAGGAAGGGCAGGGCGGTCTCGGTGACGGCGCCCGCGTCCGCGCCGACCCCCTCGTACACGGCGCGGAACCGGCCGGCGTCGTGGCGGGAGTTGGCGAGGACGAGGTCGGCTCCGTGCCGCAGCAGCAGCCCGTCGGCGAGCTTCTCGTAGACGACGCCGACGTACCCGGTGACGAGGACGGGCCGGGCGGCCGGGCCGGGCCACAGGGCGCGGACCCCGTGCAGGACGGCCTGGACGGCGCCGCCGACGAGGGCGAGGACGACCACGTCGAAGCGTTCGCGGCCGAGTTCGGCGAGGAACTGCGCGCAGGTCACCTCCGTCGGGAGGCCGTCCGTGACGACGCCGGCCTCGCCGAGCTGGCGCGGGGTGGGGGTGGCCCGGCCGCGCAACAGGTACCCGGTGACCCGGCGGTGTTCCGGGTCCGGGGCGAGGCGGCGGGCGGTGAGGGCGCCCCATTTCCACCGCGTATCGGAATCGGCGATGACGGCGATGCGAAGATCGGCTCGGCTGCTGCTGAGTGGCACTGGCACCCGGCAGAAGCTATTCCGCATTTCCGGTGTTCGGCCCAACGAACGCACAACGGCGGGTTAACAACCCGTCGACGAAATGCGAAAGCGTGCGGGTTAACGCGCCCGCCGCGCTTCGTTCACATGGAATCCGCGTCCGGGCCATGGTGAATGACGGCCCGCGCCCTATTGTCTCGCGGGTGCTCAAGCTCTCTGTCGTCGTGCCGTTCTACAACGTGCAGACATACGCACCGGATGCCCTGAAGAGTCTCGAACTGAACTCCCGCGAGGATTTCGAGTTCCTGCTCGTCGACGACCGTTCCACGGACGGGACGCCCGAGCTGCTGGAGCGGGCGGCCGCCGCGCTGCCCGGGGCGGTGCACCTCAGACGGGACCGCAACGGCGGGCTGGCGACGGCCCGCAACACCGGGCTGGACGCGGCCTCCGGGGAGTACATCGCGTTCCTCGACGGCGACGACTGGCTTGAGCCGGGGCACCTGTCCCGCACCCTGGCCGCCATCGAGGCCCTGAACTGCGATTTCGTTCGGACCGACCACGTCCAGGTGACGGGCCGCGCCCGGAGCGTGCAGCGCGTCCCGTACGGGCCGCAGGGCGTGGTGGCCGATCCGCGCGCCGGGATCCTGCCGGTCTCGCGGGCCACCGCGGTGGACTACCCGTACGCCTGGGCCGGGATGTACCACCGGCGGCTGCTGGACCGGGGGCTGCTGCACTTCACGGACGGGCTGCGGACCGCGGAGGACCGGCCGTGGATCTGGCGGCTGCACCGGGAGGCACGGTCCTTCGCGGCGGTCGGAATGCCCGGGATCTTCTACCGGCGCGGCATTTCCACGTCCTTGACGCAGATCGGTGACGAACGGCAGCTCGATTTCATCCGCGCATTTGATCAAGTACTGGCGGACACGGCCGCCGACCCGGAATCCGAACTGCTGCTCCCCAAAGCCGTCCGAACGTATTGCGCGATTATCGCGCACCATATCGGGTCCATCGAGAGGTTCGAACCTGCCGTGGCCAGAAAACTCCGGTCGATGAGCGCGGCCGCGCTCGGCCGCATGCCCCAGGCGGTACTGGACGGGTCCCTGGCCTCGATGGACGCCGAACGCGCCGCCCTCCTGCGCAAACTCCGCCGCCGCACCTCCGCGCGCGCCGCGGGAGCCGCCGCGTGAACGGCCCCGGCGTCACCCAGCTCTTCCTCGCCTCCACGCTGTACGGGACGGCCACGCTCGCCGCCGCCCTCGACGCGGGCGTCCTCCCCCCGGCCGGCCGGCGGATCCTGCTGACCAGCAACCACTCCCCCGCGCCCGAGATCACCCCGGGCCTGCCCGGTCTGCCCGGCTTCGCCGCGCTGCGCACCCGCTTCGACGAGGTGCTCGACTGGAACGCCGTCGTCGCCCCGCAGCACCCCAGCACCTGGGCCCCGCGCCCGGAGGACGTCCCGCTGTGGGAACGGCAGCTGCGCTCGCTGTGGGGGCTCGGCGAGGACCGGGTCGAGCTGGTCGTGGAGTCGCTCCAGGTGCCGCCCGCGCAGAGCCTGTGCCGGCTCTTCCCGGGCGCCGCGGTCGAGGTCTACGCCGACGGCCTGATGTCGTACGGCCCCACCCGCTTCCGCCTCGATCCGCAGATCGGCATGCGGGTGCGGCGGGTCCTGCACCTGGACCTGGTACCGGGGCTGGAACCGCTGCTGCTCACCGAGTTCGGGGTGCCTGCGGAGGTGATCCCCGCACCGGCCGTCCTGAAGGTCCTGGCGGAACTGGCGGAGCTCCCCGGCCCTGCCCTTCCCGTACCGCCCGCCCGGGACCCCGCCCGGGACCCCGCCCCGGCGGCCGGTGAGGACGCCGGGGCGGAGGCGCCCGCCCTGCTGCTGGGGCAGTACCTCTCCGCGCTGGACCTGATGTCCCCGGCGCAGGAGGAGGAGCTCCACGTGGAGATGGTGCGGGGCGCCTGTGAGTGGGGCCACCGGGAGCTGGTCTTCAAGCCGCACCCCAGCGCCCCCGCCGCCTACTCCCGGCGGGCGGAGGAGGAGGCCGTGCGCCTCGGGGCGCGCCTGACGGTGCTGGACGCCCCGGTGCTGGCGGAGACGCTGTACCAGCAGCTGCGCCCGGCGCTGGTGGTGGGCTGCTTCTCGACGGGACTGCTGACGGCCCGGGCGCTGTACGGGATCCCGGTCGCGCGCGCCGGGACCGGCGCCATACTGGCCCGCCTGGCCCCGTACCAGAACAGCAACCGGATCCCGCTGACGCTGGTGGACGCCCTCGTCCCGGACCTGGCCGGACCGGCGCCCGACGGGCCCCCGGCCGATCTGCCGGGTCTGGTCGCCGCGGTCGGCTTCACCATGCAGCCGCGGGTCCTCGCGGAGCGCCGGGCGGACGCCGAGCGCTACCTGGCGCGGCACCTGACGGAGCAGACCTGGCGGTACTTCAAGCGCCGCCGGCTGACCGCGCTGGGCCTGCCGGGCGGGATCCCCGCCCAGCTGGCGTTCCTCCCGCGCAGTCCGGCCGTGCGCCGGGTGGTGCACCGGGTGCGGCGCCGGCTCGGCGGGGTGGCCGGGGGGAGGCCGTAGCCGCGTTCAGCTCGTGGCGAGCTTGGCGGCGAAGCCCAGGAAGAGCACGCCGGCCGCCGAGGTCGCCCCCGCCGACAGGCGCTTGCGGCGGCGGAAGGCGGCCGACAGCCGGGTCCCGGTGAAGATCAGGGTGGACAGGTAGACGAAGCTGACCAGCTGCGACACCAGCCCGAGCAGCAGGAACGACAGCGCCGGGTACGCGTAGCCGGGGTCGACGAACTGCACGAAGAACGACAGCAGGAACAGGATGGCCTTCGGGTTGACCAGGCTGACCAGCAGCGCCCGCCGGTAGGGCCGCTCGGCGCCGCCCTCCGGCGCCTCGCCGGTCAGCAGCTCCTCCTGGCGGGCCTTGCGGTCGCGCCACATGCCCCAGGCGGCCCGCATCATGCCGACGGCCAGCCAGCCCAGGTATCCGGCGCCGAGGAACTTCACCACGGTGAACACCACCGGGCTCGCCTGGAGCAGCGCGCCCGCCCCGGCGGCGGTCAGCACCATGAGGACGGTGTCCCCGGTGAAGACACCGGAGGCCGCCTTGTAGCCCTCCCGCACCCCGCCGCGCGCGGCGACGGACAGCACGTAGAGCGAGTTCGGCCCCGGCAGCAGAATGATCAGCACCAGGCCGGCGAGGTACGTAGGAAGATCTGTCACACCCAGCATGCGCAGGAGTGTCGCACAGGTACGCACCTGTCCCGCCAGTGAGTTTCACCAGCTGGAACCGGAGGGCTCGTACGTCCCCCACACCTCCCGCAGCACCCCGCACACCTCCCCCACCGTGGCCCGCGCCCGCAGGGCCTCCTTCATCGGGGGGAGTACGTTGCGCTCCGTCCCGGACGCCGCCCGGCGCAGGTCCGCCAGCGCCGCCGCGAGCGCTTCCCCGTCCCGTCCGGCCCGCAGCCGGGCGAGGGCCGCGCACTGGCGGGCCTCGATCGCCGGATCGACCCGCAGCGGTTCGTACGGCTCCTCCCGCTCCAGCGCGAACCGGTTCACGCCGACCACCACCCGTTCCCCGGACTCCTGCTCCCGCGCGATCCGGTAGGCGTTCCGCTCGATCTCCTCCTTCTGGAATCCGGCCTCGATGGCGGCCACCGCCCCGCCGAGCTCCTCGATCCGCCGCATCAGGGCGAGCGCCGCCGCCTCCACCCCGTCGGTCAGCCGCTCCACCGCGTAGGACCCGGCGAAGGGGTCCGCGGTGTGCGGCACGTCCGTCTCGTACGCGAGGACCTGCTGGGTGCGCAGGGCGAGGCGGGCGGAGTTCTCCGTCGGCAGGGCGATGGCCTCGTCGAAGGCGTTGGTGTGCAGCGACTGGGTGCCGCCGAGCACGGCGGCCAGCGCCTGCACGGTGACCCGTACGAGGTTCAGCTCGGGCTGCTGGGCCGTCAGCTGGACCCCGGCGGTCTGGGTGTGGAAGCGCAGCATCTGCGACCGGGGGTTGCGGGCGCCGAACTCCTCCCGCATGACCCGGGCCCAGATGCGGCGGGCCGCCCGGAACTTGGCGACCTCCTCCAGCAGGGCGGTCCGGGCGACGAAGAAGAAGGACAGCCTCGGCGCGAACTCGTCGACGTCCATCCCGGCGCCGAGCGCGGCCCGTACGTAGGCGATCGCGTCGGCGAGGGTGAAGGCGATCTCCTGCGCGGGCGAGGCCCCGGCCTCGGCCATGTGGTAGCCGGAGACCGAGATGGTGTTCCACTGCGGGAGTTCGGCGCGGCAGTAGCGGAAGGTGTCGGACGTCAGCCGCAGCGACGGGCCGGGCGGGAAGATGTACGTCCCGCGCGCGATGTACTCCTTCAGTACGTCGTTCTGGACCGTGCCCGTCAGCCGCTCCCCGCCGATGCCGCGTTCCTCGGCGACCAGCTGGTACATCAGGAGCAGCAGGGCCGCCGGGGCGTTGATGGTCATCGAGGTGGAGACCTGGTCGAGGGGGATGCCGTCGAACAGCACCCGCATGTCCTCGACGGAGTCGACGGCGACTCCGACCTTGCCGACCTCCCCGCGGGCGAGCGGCGCGTCGGAGTCGTGGCCCATCTGCGTGGGCAGGTCGAAGGCCACCGACAGGCCGGTGCCGCCCGCTTCGATGAGGCGGCGGTAGCGGGCGTTGGACTCGGCGGCCGTACCGAACCCGGCGTACTGGCGCATGGTCCAGGGGCGGCCGGTGTACATCGTGGGATGGATGCCCCGGGTGTACGGGTACTCCCCCGGCGCCCCCAGGCTGACGGCCGGGTCCCAGTCCGTCAGGGCCCGCGGTCCGTAGACCGGTTCGATGGGGATGCCGCTCTCGGTGCGTGCGGTGGGACGGACCATGGCGCGAACCCTCCGTGTCCGTGGGGCAGGAGGGCCCACGGGCTGGTACAACCGTCCCGCGACGGCCGCTGGTCACAATGGCGCAACATCCGGAGACGGTCTGCAACTGTCCACGCCCGCGAAGCATCACCTAGATACACGACGTTGAAATCGGGGGACCGCGATGTACCGCCAGAGAGTCATGATCCGCACGCTCGGCCTTGCCGCAGCTGTCGCATTCGCCGCGACCGCCTGCGGCCCCCAGAATCCGGGTGCGGCCGGGCCGGGCCCGTCCTCGCCGGCGGGCAGCTCACCGGCCGCCTCCCCGTCCGGCCAGGACGACAAGCCGGGCGGGTCCTCGCCGGCGCCGTCGTCCTCCTCCGCGGCGTCCGCGTCCGCGTCGCCGGGTCAGCCGTCGGCGCAGGGCGGCCCCAAGCCGATCATGGCGAACGGCGACGAGAGCGACCAGATCCGCGAGCTCCAGGCGCGGCTGCGCCAGCTCAAGCTGGTGTCGGTGGCCCCCACCGGTTTCTACGGGTCGAAGACCACCGCCGCGGTGAAGAAGTTCCAGACGGACAACGGGCTCCCGGCGACGGGCTCCGTGGACGACGCGACCTGGCAGAAGATCCAGGGCGCCAGCAAGAAGCCGACCGACCAGGAACTGCGCCCGCCGACCACGAACGAGGTCGACGCGCCGGACCCGCGCTGCATGACGGGCCGGGTCATGTGCATCAGCAAGGAGAGCCGCACCCTCGCCTGGATGATCGACGGCAAGGTCGTCTCCACGATGGACGTCCGCTTCGGCTCGGAGAACACTCCGACCCGCGAGGGCGAGTTCAAGGTGGAGTGGAAGGCCAAGGAGTGGACGTCGACGATCTACCACACGTCGATGCCGTACTCGATGTTCTTCAGCCAGGGCCAGGCGGTGCACTACTCGTCCGACTTCGCGGCCCGCGGCTACGACGGTGCCTCGCACGGCTGCGTGAACGTCCGGGACAAGGCCCGGCTGTCGACCCTGTTCGAGCAGGTCCAGGTGGGCGACAAGGTCGTCGTCTACTGGTGACGCGCCGCCGGTGATCCACCGGCGGGAAGTTGAGGGCGCGGGCAGGGCCGGGGGAACGTGCCCCGCCCGCGCCGGTTGCGCAGAGCCCAGGGGTACGGGGGGAACCCCGGCTCATGCGCGGCCGATGACCAGTCGGCTCGTTATGTACTGCGCCGCCGGTTCGAAAAGTGTTACCGGAGTGCGCGGCGGCGTCGCGCGGGCCGTCCGGACCCGGCTCAGCGGCGGTTGCGGAAACCGAGCGAGCTGCCCTGGGGGCTGGGGGTCGGCGCCTTGAGGATGTCGGTGCCCGGCCCTTCGGAACCGCTCTGCGGCAGGCCGTCGCGGGGTCCGTCCAGCACCGCCTCGCAGTAGCGCGGGATCAGCGCGAGGGCTCCGGCGAGCTTGCTGAGGCGTGCGCGGCGGTCGTCGTTCATCCGCCCCGCCCGGTAGCTCTCGCACAGGTCGGCGGCCCGCACCTGCTTGTCGCGGTCACGGTCGCGGTCCTTGCCGCTGCCGGTGCCTTCGGTCTTGTCGGTGCGGTCGGTGACCGTGTCCCGGCCGCCGTCCACGGCGCCGTTCACGCCCGAGCCGGATCCCGACCCGGTGCTGGCACTCGTACCGGTGCCGGCGCCGGGGAGGTGCGGGGCGGAGGCGCTGCCCGAGGTGGTGCCGGGCGTCGTACGGGTGTCCGTGCCCGGCATCCGCGAGGTGCCCGGGGAGGCGGCGAAGCCGTCGACGCCGGGTTGCGCGGAGGGGTCCGGGCGCGGGATGAGCGGGGCGGGGCCGTCGTTCTCCCCGCCGGCCGGCCGGTCCGTGTCGGCGCTGACCGAGACGGCCGGGGCCGGTCCGGCGGTGTGGCGCGCGGCCCGGTCCAGCAGGCCGCTGCCGGCGGCGGCCGCGATCCCGCCGACCGCGACGCCGGCCAGGGCCGCCGCGAGGCCGAAGCGCACGGAGGTGCTCGTACGCCGCTGCGCGGGGACCCGTACGGGGGGCAGCGGGGTGAGGGAGACCAGGGGTTCGTGGGCGGCGGGCTCGCCGGCGGCGGGCCGCCGCGGGGCGGCGCCGGCGGGCCGTGCCGCACGGAAGGCGGCCACGGCGGCTTCCTCGCCGGGCAGTTCCCGTCCGGGCTGCCGGGGCACGGACAGGGAGTCCAGGGCGGCGCGCAGGCGGGCGGCTTCGGCCCGGGCCCGCGGATCGGCGCCCGCTCCGGCCGGGCCGGCGGGTTCTCCGCGCAGCAGCCTGTCCGCCGCGGCTGCGTCCAGCCACCCGTTGTGCTCGTCGGCCATCACATGTCCTTCTGCGTCCGCCAACGTGAATGCGTCACACCGGTTTGTTCTACGAGGCCCCCGGCCCGTCCGCGCTGCGCCGGTACGGCGTCAAGATCGCGCTCCCGTGCCTGGTCATCGGCATTATGGCCGACGCAGGGGCCGAATTCCGCTTCGAGTTCGGCAGTGCCCAGCAGTTCCGCGAGCCTCTTCAGTCCCCGGTGTGCGGCGGTGCGGACCGCGCCGGGGCGCTTGCCCAGGGTCTCGGCGGCGCTCTTCGCGTCGAGGCCGACCACCACGCGCAGGACGACGGCCTCGGCCTGGTCCTGCGGGAGCTGGGCTATCAGCGCCATGGTGCGGCCGGTGGACAGGGCCTCCATGGCGGCGCTCGCGGTGTCGCTGTCGGCGGCGTGGCCGCTCAGCTCGCTGTCGTCGCCGCCGATGGCGGGGCGGCGGCCGCGCATCCGTATGTGGTCGAGGGCCCGGTTGCGGGCGATGCGGGCGGCCCAGCCGCGGAAGCGGTCGGCGTCGCCGGTGAAGGAGTCGAGGTCGCGGGCGATCTGCAGCCATGCCTCGGACGTCACGTCCTCCGCGTCGCCGTCCCCGACGAGCGTGCGTACGTATCCGAGCAGGCGCGGGTGCACGGCGCGGTACACAGTCCGGAACGCGTTCTCGTCGCCGTCCTGTGCCGCGAGCACCGCGGCGGTCAGCTCCGCGTCGTCCCCCAGCAAAGTCCCCAACCCGTTCACTGTCCTGTACGTGTGGCGCAAATCCGCACGTTACGGCTTTCAAGCACCTCTCGTCCACGAGTTGTACAACCTGCAACCAACCCTGCGCGGAGCGAGGTGTGACACAAAACGCACTCGCGGCGCTGACAGGGGTACGGGCTTGTCGCACGAGTCCGTGTCGGATGGCGACCGGGGCCTCTCCTGTGGGGGGTGGCGGCCTCGGTCGCTCTCCTCTCCGGCACACCCCCCGCGCAGCCGCCGGTACGTCCTTCGGTGAGCCCTTCCGCGCGCACGTCATCCTTTCGGCTCACTTCCGGGTGAAAACCCCGCATGGGTACGACACTCACCGCCCGAGATCGCTAGCGTGGCGGTACACCCGCGCCACGCCCCGAGGAGAGTTCCGCTGTCCAGCCATCTTCCGGCACAGGTCCGCGGCGCAGCCTCCGGCTCCGGGCTGGCGCGATTCGACTCCCTGCCCCCCGAAGCCGCCCGGGCCGCGCTGCTGCACTGCTGCGGCAGCCGGCGCTGGGCGCACCGCGTGGCCGCTCACCGCCCTTACCCCGACACCGCCTCCCTACTCGCCGCGGCCGACGAGGCCTCGTACGACCTCTCCCAGGGCGACCTCACCGAGGCCCTGGCCGCTGAGTCCTCGGCGGAGCTGGGGCACGGGGCCCCGTACGCGGCGCTGCTGGCCCTGGACGCGGCCCGCGCCGAGTACGAGCGGACCTTCGGGCACGCCTTCGTGATCTGCCTGGACGGCCATCCGCCCGAGGAGCAGGTGGACCAGCTGCTGGGCGCGATCCGCCGCAGGATGGCTCACGAGGTGGACGAGGAGCGGTCGATCTCGGCCGACGAGCTGCGCCTGCTCGCGCAGGCCAGGCTGGTCCGGCTGCTGGACCGGCTGCCCTCGCTGTTGGACGGACTCGACGGGGCCGCGTCGGCCGATGGGCTGTCTGAGGCCGATTTCGGGCTATTCGCCCCTGTGGGATAGTCCGTCCGTGCCTGTTTGATCACACCGATGGCCCCCGCGCGAGGGAACCGACAAAGCGTCGCTACGATGTCCGGGGCCGGAGGACCGTACCCGGCCGGGCCCGACCGACAAAGAAGCCGGCTGGCCCCCGCCCCGCTTCCGGAGGGTTTTCCGTGCCGGCTGGAACGTTGTACCGCGGCCGGGAAGGAATGTGGTCCTGGGTGGCTCATCGAGTCACCGGCGTCCTCATTTTCTTCTTCCTGTTCGTACACGTCCTCGACACCGCTCTCGTCCGCGTCTCCCCTGAGGCGTACGACGATGTCGTGGCTACCTACAAGACTCCGATCGTCGCGCTGCTGGAGTACGGCCTCGTCGCCGCAATCCTGTTCCACGCGCTCAACGGTCTCCGTGTCATCGCCGTGGACTTCTGGTCCAAGGGCCCCCGCTACCAGAAGCAGATGCTCTGGTCGGTCGTGGGCGTCTGGATCGTGCTGATGGTCGGGGCCCTGTACCCCGTACTGGGCCACGCCTACCTCGAACTCTTCGGGAAGTGACACGCATGTCTTCTGACACTTCTTTCGAAAAGGGCATCGGTGACGTGGAGGGCGTGTCCCTCTACGACGTCGACAACCCGGCGCCTTACATCGAGGCCCCGCGCAAGCGCACCGGCAAGACCCCGCGCTCCACCCGCGGCAACTTCGAGATGGTCGCGTGGCTCTTCATGCGCCTCTCGGGCATCGTCCTGGTCGTGCTCGTCATCGGCCACCTGCTCATCCAGCTGGTGCTGGACGGCGGCGTCTCCAAGATCGGCTTCGCCTTCGTGGCCGGCCGCTGGGCGTCCCCGTTCTGGCAGGTCTGGGACCTGCTGATGCTGTGGCTGGCCATGCTGCACGGCGCCAACGGTCTGCGTACCGTCATCAACGACTACGCGGAGCGCGCCAACACGCGGCTGTGGCTGAAGGGCCTGCTCTACACCGCCACGGTGTTCACCATCCTTCTGGGCACGCTGGTGATCTTCACCTTCGACCCGAACATCCGCTAGGCAACGGGGCTGAGGCGAATCCCATGAAGATCCACAAGTACGACACCGTCATCGTCGGCGCAGGTGGCGCCGGCATGCGCGCCGCCATCGAGGCGACGAAGCGCAGCCGCACCGCCGTGCTGACGAAGCTGTACCCCACCCGCTCCCACACGGGCGCCGCGCAGGGCGGCATGGCCGCCGCGCTGGCCAACGTGGAGGACGACAACTGGGAGTGGCACACCTTCGACACGGTCAAGGGCGGTGACTACCTGGTCGACCAGGACGCCGCCGAGATCCTGGCGAAGGAGGCCATCGACGCGGTCCTCGACCTCGAGAAGATGGGCCTGCCGTTCAACCGCACCCCGGACGGCACCATCGACCAGCGCCGCTTCGGCGGTCACTCCCGCAACCACGGCGAGGCGCCGGTCCGCCGGTCCTGCTACGCAGCGGACCGCACGGGCCACATGATCCTCCAGACGCTGTACCAGAACTGCGTCAAGGAGGGCGTGGAGTTCTTCAACGAGTTCTACGTCCTGGACCAGCTGCTGGTCGAGGAGGACGGCGTCACGAAGTCGGCCGGCGTGGTCGCGTACGAGCTCGCCACCGGCGAGATCCACGTGTTCCAGGCGAAGGCCGTCATCTACGCCTCCGGCGGCACCGGCAAGTTCTTCAAGGTGACCTCCAACGCGCACACCCTCACGGGTGACGGCCAGGCGGCCTGCTACCGCCGCGGCCTGCCGCTGGAGGACATGGAGTTCTTCCAGTTCCACCCGACGGGCATCTGGCGCATGGGCATCCTGCTGACGGAGGGCGCCCGCGGTGAGGGCGGCATCCTCCGCAACAAGGACGGCGAGCGCTTCATGGAGAAGTACGCGCCCGTCATGAAGGACCTCGCGTCCCGCGACGTCGTCTCGCGCTCCATCTACACCGAGATCCGTGAGGGCCGCGGCTGCGGTCCCGCCGGTGACCACGTGTACCTGGACCTGACGCACCTGCCGCCGGAGCAGCTCGACGCGAAGCTCCCGGACATCACCGAGTTCGCCCGTACGTACCTCGGCATCGAGCCGTACACGGACCCGATCCCGATCCAGCCCACCGCGCACTACGCCATGGGCGGCATCCCGACCAACGTCGAGGGTGAGGTCCTGCGCGACAACACCACCGTCGTCCCCGGCCTGTACGCGGCCGGCGAGGTCGCCTGCGTGTCGGTGCACGGCGCGAACCGCCTGGGCACGAACTCGCTGCTGGACATCAACGTCTTCGGCAAGCGCTCGGGCATCGCCGCGGCCAAGTACTCGGCCGAGAACGACTACGTCGAGCTGCCGGAGAACCCGGCGCAGCAGGTCGCCGACCTGGTCGAGCACCTGCGCAACTCCACGGGCCACGAGCGGGTCGCCGACCTGCGTCTGGAGCTCCAGGAGACGATGGACGCCTGCGTGATGGTGTTCCGTACGGAGCAGACCATCAAGACCGCGGTGGAGAAGATCGCGGAGCTGCGCGAGCGCTACAAGAACGTGTCCGTCCAGGACAAGGGCAAGCGCTTCAACACGGACCTGCTGGAGGCCATCGAGCTGGGCAACCTGCTCGACCTGGCCGAGGTCATGGCGGTGTCCGCGCTCGCGCGCAAGGAGTCCCGCGGCGGTCACTACCGCGAGGACTACCCGAACCGCGACGACGTCAACTTCATGCGCCACACCATGGCGTACCGCGAGGTCGGCGCCGACGGCAAGGACTCCGTCCGGCTGGACTACAAGCCCGTCGTCGTCACCCGCTACCAGCCGATGGAGCGTAAGTACTGATGGCCACCCCGACCCTCGACAAGATGGAGGCGGCGGCCGCCGCCTCGCCGTTCATCACGGTCACCTTCCGGATCCGCCGCTTCAACCCGGAGATCTCGGAGGAGTCGACCTGGCAGGACTTCCAGGTCGAGATCGACCCGAAGGAGCGCGTGCTCGACGGTCTCCACAAGATCAAGTGGGACCTGGACGGCACGCTGACCTTCCGCCGCTCGTGCGCGCACGGCATCTGCGGCTCCGACGCGATGCGGATCAACGGCAAGAACAGGCTCGCCTGCAAGACGCTGATCAAGGACATCAACCCGGAGAAGCCGATCACCGTCGAGGCCATCAAGGGCCTCACGGTGATGAAGGACCTCGTGGTCGACATGGAGCCCTTCTTCCAGGCGTACCGGGACGTCATGCCGTTCCTGGTCACCAAGGGCAACGAGCCGACCCGCGAGCGCCTGCAGTCCGCCGAGGACCGCGAGCGCTTCGACGACACCACCAAGTGCATCCTGTGCGCCGCGTGCACGTCCTCGTGCCCGGTGTTCTGGAACGACGGCCAGTACTTCGGCCCGGCGGCGATCGTCAACGCGCACCGCTTCATCTTCGACTCGCGCGACGAGGCCGGCGAGCAGCGGCTGGAGATCCTGAACGACAAGGACGGCGTGTGGCGTTGCCGCACGACCTTCAACTGCACCGACGCGTGCCCGCGTGGCATCGAGGTCACGAAGGCCATCCAGGAAGTCAAGCGCGCCCTGATCACGCGCCGCTTCTGACCTTCCCGCCGCGGACCCGTCCGCCGGCGCCGAGGCCCGCACCCCTCCGGGGGCGCGGGCCTCGGCCGTTCGGGGCCCACGCGGCCCCGCGCGCGGGGTACGGAGGCGGCGGCCGCTGTGGAAAGATCGGCCGTATGAGTGAGCAGCAGCCGAATCCCTATGCGGGCGGTCCGGGGCAGCAGCCCGGTCAGGGCGACTACACGTGGGGCCCGGGCGAGCCCAGTTACGGCTACCCGCAGCCCTATCCGGCGGCGCCCCAGCCCTACCAGCCGACCATCGGCGCGGGCCTGCCCGCGCCCGTGCCCGGCCCGATGGGCGGCGCCGGGTTCGCCCTGGGCGACATCACCATCTCCGGCGACCAGATCATCACCCCGTCGGGGACGATGCCGCTGCGGGGCGCGATGTGGAACGCCACCGACTTCTCGCGCACCGAGGAGAAGATCCCGACGCACGCGATCGTGCTGGCGATCGTCTTCGCCCTGCTCTGCCTGGTCGGCCTGCTGTTCCTGCTGATGAAGGAGAAGGTCACCACCGGCTTCATCCAGGTCACGGTCACCTCCGGCGGCCGCCACCACTCGACGATGATCCCGGCGACCGACGCCTACGCCATGCAGTGGGTCATGGGCCAGCTCAACTACGCCCGCTCCCTGAGCGTCTGACACCTTCCCACCCCGTACTCCTGACCAGGGGGAACGGGGTGGCGGTGGGCACCGGCCCGGGGCAGGATCGCGGCATGATCCTTTCCCATGACGTGACCGGTCCCGTCGGCGCGCCCACCGTCGTCCTGCTGCACTCCTCCGTCTGCGACCGGCGCATGTGGGACCCCCAGTGGGTCCCGCTCGCCGAGGCGGGCTTCCGCGTCGTCCGTGCCGACTTCCGGACCTGCGGGGACTCCCCCGCCGCCGAGGCCCCGTACAGCGACCACGGCGACGTACTGGCCCTGCTGGACCGGCTGGGCGTCGAGCGGGCCTCGTTCGTCGGCTCCTCCTACGGCGGCCGGATATCCCTGCTGATCGCCGCCCTGCACCCCGAGCGGGTCGCCCGCGTGGCACTGCTCTGCCCCGGACGGCCCGGGCTGTCGCCGGACGGCCCGGAGGTGCGCGCGTACGGGGCCGCCGAGGACGCCCTCGTGGCGGCCGGGGACCTGGCGGGCGCGGCGGCGCTGAGCGCCCGCACCTGGCTCGGCCCGGAGGCCGGCGAGGCCGCGCACGCCGCCGTACGGGAGATGGAGCTGGGCAACCTCAAGGGGGCCCTGGCCGCCACCGGGGGCCACGAACTCCCCGAGCCCGAGGTCGACCTGGGGTCCGTGACCGCCCCGGTGCTCGCCGTCGGAGGGGCCCACGACCTCCCCGACTACCGGCGCATCCCGGCCGGCCTCCCGGCCCTGATCCCGGGCGCCGAGTACCGCGAACTGCCCTGGGCCGGCCATCTCCCCTCCCTGGAGCGGCCGGAGGAGGTCACGGACCTGCTGATCGGGTTCCTCGGCGCCCGGTAGGACCTGCACGCATGCCCGCCCCAGCCCCCTGAACTTGTTCAAAAGCAAGCTTGAACCTGTTCAAAAAGAGGTCTACAGTCAAGGACGTCAGCAGTTGAACACGTTCAAGGGGGCTGAGGGCAATGAACCTCACCGTGGTCGCGTACATCATCTACCTGCTCATCAGCATCGGGCTCACCGTCTGGGTGGCCCGTACGCTCAGCCGCAACGGCCGGGTCTTCATCGGCGACGTCCTCCAGGGGAACGAGAAGCTCGCCGACGCCGTGAACCAGCTCCTGGTGGTCGGCTTCTACCTCGTGAACATCGGGTTCGTGACCCTCTACCTGCGGTCGAGCGAGGACATCATCGAGGCCCGCGACCTCTTCGAGGCACTGTCGGTCAAGCTCGGCGTCGTCCTGCTCGTCCTCGGCGTCATGCACCTCGGGAACGTGTGGGTGCTCAACAAGATGCGCCGCCGGGGCGTCATGGAGCGTCAGCAGACCCCGCCCGTCGCCCCGCAGGGGTGGACCGCGCCGGCCGGAGCCTGAGCGGTGCGGCCGCAGTCGGCGCCCGTCCGCCACCTGACCGTCCTCTACGACGCCAACTGCCCGGTCTGCGTGCACATCCGGCACTGGCTGCTCGCCCAGCGGTGGCTCGTACCGCTGCGGCTCGTGCCGGCCGCGTCCTACGAGGCCCGGCACCGCTACCCGGCGCTCGACCACCGGGCGACGCTCAGGGAGATCACCGTGATCGGCGACCAGGGCCAGGTGTGGAGCGGTACCGACGCCTTCATCGTGTGCCTGTGGGCCCTCGCCGAGCACCGCCCGAAGGCGAACTGGCTGGCCACACCGGCCGGCCGGCCCTTCGCCAAGGCGGCCATGCACACCGCCGCCGCCGTGCGCCACGCGGTACGGACCAACCCCGAAGCGGAGCACGGGGACCCACTCTGTGACGACCAGTGCGCCGTACCCCGATAAGGTCGGACACCGTGACAGATCAGAAGGCGCCCAAGAGCGAGCAGACCCGGACGCTCATCCTCGAAACCGCGCTCCGGCTCTTCCAGGAGCGCGGTTTCGACAAGACGACCATGCGGGGCATCGCCAAGGAGGCAGGGGTCTCGGTCGGCAACGCGTACTACTACTTCGAGTCGAAGGAGCACCTGGTCCAGGGCTTCTACGACCGGATCGGCGCGGCCCACCAGAGGGCGGTCCGGCCCATCCTGGACCAGGAGACCGATCTGCAGAAGCGGCTCGCGGGGGTCCTGACGAGCTGGCTGGACATCGCGGCGCCCTACCACGAGTTCGCCTCGCAGTTCTTCAAGAACGCCGCCGACCCCGAGAGCCCGCTCAGCCCCTTCTCGCCGGAATCGGAACCGGCGCGCAAGGCGGCGATCGACATGCACCGCGAGGTGCTCGCCGGCGCGAAGACGAAGGTCCCGGACGAACTGGCCGACGTACTGCCGGAGCTGATGTGGCTCTCGCAGATGGGGCTGGTCCTGTACTGGGTGTTCGACCGCTCGCCGGACAGCCAGAAGACCCGGCGGCTCGCGGAGCGCGGGGCACAGCTGACGACGCGGGGCATCGTCCTTGCCCGGTTCCGGGTGCTGCGTCCGCTGGTGCGCGAGGTGCACGAACTGTTCGCGGACTTCCTGCCGGGCATGGCCCAGACGGCGGTCGCGCGCGGCAAGCGGGCCTCGGACCCGCATCCCGGCGAGGAGTAGCCAGGAGTACGGGCCGCGACCGCCCGGTTCAGGCTCCGAGCACCAGGAGGGTCGCGAGGGCGGGGCCGAAGGCGCCGCCCAGCTGGTAGCAGAGGGTGAACAGGCCGATGGCCGCGGGCCGTCGGCCGGCGTCGGGGGCACTGGCCACGGCGTGCGTGGACAGGACGGCGTTGGCGGCGGAGGCGGTGAACACGCCCGCCGCCGTGGCCGCCAGCAGCAGCGGGGCCGAGTCCGCGAGGAGCGCGACGAGGGCCGAGGCGGCGCCGGTCGCGACGAGGACCGTACGGACGGCCGTGCGGCTCATGCGGGCCGAGGCGGCGGCGAGCGGCCAGGACAGGGCGGATCCGGCGAGCAGGGCCACGAGCTGTCCGGCCCCGGCGGAGCCCGTGTCCCAGCCGGCGCGCTCGGCGAGCAGCCGGGGCACCGACAGCAGCACGGTGAAGTAGGACGTCGACAGGACGAGCGCGAGCAGCGCCGAGACGAGGAAGACGGGCGAGCGCAGCAGGACGGCCGGTACGAAGCCGTCGGGGCGGCGGCGTACGTGCAGGACGAGCAGTGCGGCGGCGGCGAGGGCCGCGCCCAGGGCGGCGAGCGGAGCGGTCGCCAGCAGCACCAGGGCGGTCGCGAGCACGGTCAGCAGGGCGGCGCCCCGGGCGTCGAAGCGGCCCGGCGCGGGCGCCGCCGGCGCCCGCCCGGTGTGGCGGAGGACGGCCGGGACGGCGAGCAGGGTTACCACCGGGACGGCGAGGGCCAGCCGCCAGGACACCGCCTGCGTGAGGGCCTGGCCGAGCAGCGGTCCGGTCGCGCCGAGCATGCCGAAGCCGGCGCTGATGACGCCCATCCGGCGGGCGGTCCCGGCGAGGCTGATCGCGGCGGCGACGAAGCCGGCGCCGCCCGCGGCCTGGGCGCAGCGGCCGAGCAGGGTGAGCGGCAGCCAGGGGGAGACGGCGACGAGCACGGCGCCGGCCAGGGTCAGCGCGGCGGCCAGGTGGAGCAGGGCCGCCAGGCCCCGGCGGCGCAGCAGCCCGGCGAGCAGCGGGGTGCCGACGGCCACGGCCCAGCCGAAGGCGGTGAGCAGCTGGGCGGCGGAGCCGACGGGGACGCCGAGGGAGCCCGCCAGCTCGGGAAGGATCAGCACCGGCGCGTTGGCCCCGGCGGCGAGGGGCGTGGCCAGCAGGGCGAGCCACAGGACGGGAACGGGCCGGACCGGGCTCCCGGCGCGCTCGGCGCTCCCGCTCGGGCCCGGTGCGACCGGGGGGTACGGGGTGTTCGTGGGAGTGCTCGCGGCGGTGCTCGCGGTGCTCGCACGGGTGGTGGCAGACATGGCCCGGCCCACTTCCTCAACCTTGACAATCTCAACGTTGAGATAAAATCAGCCCACTACCTCAACGTCAAGTGTCTTAACGTTGAGGTATTCTCGCGGTATGGAGAACGACATGGTGGCCCACGTCATCGGACAGTGGACGGCCGAACGCCCCGACCTGACGGACGGACTGTGGCCCGTCGAAGCGCTGGCCCGGATCCAGCGGATGACCCGGATCATCGACAAGCAGCTCAAGACCTTCATGGCGGAACACGGCCTGGAGGTCGGCGAGTTCGACCTCCTCGCCAGCCTGCGCCGCTCGGGCCCCCCGTACGCGCTGACCGCCGGGGCCCTGATCCCCGCCGCCATGGTGACCTCGGGCGCCATCACCAACCGCATCGACCGCCTGGAGGCCAAGGGGCTCGTGGAGCGGGTGCGCGACGAGACCGACCGGCGCTCGGTGCGGATCCGGCTGACGGACCGGGGCCTGGAGATCAGCGGGAAGGTGATGGAGGCCCACCTCGACCACTACGCCCGGCTGCTGGAGCCCCTCGGCCGCGAGGGGTCCTCCGCCCTCGCCGAGGCCCTGCGCACGCTCCTGCTGGCGCACGGGGACACGCCCCCGCTCGACTGAACGGGGGCGCCGCCCGGAGGACCCGGTCCGTCAGACCGGGTCCGTCACAGCCAGTTCAGCTCCCACAGGCGCCAGACGCCCGTGCCGTCGGAGAGGTACTGCGCGCCGGTGACGGCCTCGCGGGACATGACGTAGTCCTTCTTCTGCCAGATCGGCAGCATCGGGACCTGCTGGGCGACGGCCTTCTGGAGTTCGCGGAAGTCGGCGGCCGCCCCGGCGCGGTCCGAGAAGGACTGGGTGCGGGTGATCAGCTCGTCGACGGTCTTGTCGGAGAAGCCGTTGTTCATGCTGGACCCGGCGCCGACCAGCGGGGCGAGGAAGTTGTCGGCGTCCGGGAAGTCGGCGATCCAGCCGATCGTGTAGGCGTCGTACGCGCCGGCCGCGTACCCCTTCTGGAAGTCCGCCCACTCCTGGACCGGCTTCACGGCCACCTGGAACAGGCCGGTGGACTCCAGCTGCCGCTTGACCTCCCCGGCCTCGGCCTCGTTCGCGCCGCGCTGGTTCACGCCCAGCGTCAGCGTGACGGGAGCGGTGATCCCGCCGTCCTTGAGGAGCTTGCGGGCGAGCGTGCCGTTGGGCGACGGGTACGCGTCGTAGAAGGGCGTGCTGTGCGCCGCGATGCCCGCCGGGACGAGGGAGTAGAGCGGGGTGACCGTGCCCTTGTACACGTCGCCGGAGATCTTCGAGCGGTCCAGTACGGCGGCCACGGCCTGGCGGACGGCCGGCTTCTCCGCCGCGGAGCCCGGGCGGACGTTGAAGACCACGGCGCGGGTCTCGCTACCGCCGGACGCCTGGTAGCGGGTGTCCTTCATGCCCGGGTTAAGGCCCGCGAGGACCTCGGGCGGCATGTCTCGGTGCGCGACCTCGACCTGCCGCTCCCGCCAGGCCTTGTCGAGGTCGGCGGAGTCCTCGAAGTACCGGACGGTGACGCTCGCCCGGGCGGGCTTGCCCTGCCCCTTGTAGGCCGGGTTGGGCTTCAGCTCGGCGCTCTCGCCCGGCTCGTACGCGTCCAGGACGTACGGGCCCGTGCCGTCGGCCCCGTTCCCCTCGCGGAGCGCGCCGGCCGGGTACTTCTCCTTGTCGACGATCGAGGCGGCACCCGTCGCGATCTTGAAGGGGAAGGTGGCGTCGCGGGCCGACAGGTTGAAGGTGACCGTGCGGCCCTCGGCCTTCACCGACTCCAGGGTGTTGAACAGCGGGGCGGGACCCTGGTCGGAGTTGATCCGCTTGATCCGGTCGAAGGAGAACTTCACGTCCTCGGCCGTGACCGCCCGGCCCCCGGGGAACTTCAGGTCCGGGCGGAGCTCGCACTGGTAGGTGGTCAGCTTCTGCCCGACGAACTTGCAGGAGGACGCGGCGTCCGGGACCGGGGTGTCCGAGCCGGTCCTGATGGTCAGGAGCGACTGGTAGACGTTGCTGAACAGCGCCCAGGATCCGGCATCGTAGGCCCCGGCCGGGTCGAGCGCCGAGACGACGTCGGTCGTCCCGACCCGGATCACGCGCCTGCCGTCGTCCCCCGTGGGCAGCAGCATCCACCCGCCGACGCCCGCCACCCCCAGGACCAGCCCGGCCGCGATGGCCTTCGAGCGGACAGACCGCATCCCCTGAACCCCCGATATTCGAACCCGCTATCCGATAATCGGTCACCCAATCACGGAAAAGCAGCCACGGGAAGGTCCGCGATGCCCGGTCGGCCCTGGTCAGGCCTGGTATGAGGCAAGTTCGACGACGGTGATGTCGGACGGCGCCCCGACCCGGACGGGCGGACCCCAGGCTCCCGCTCCGCGGGACACGTACAACTGGGTGTCGCCGTAGCGCTCCAGGCCCGCGACGGTGGGATTGGCCAGCTCGGCGAGGTACTTGCCGGGCCACAGCTGTCCGCCGTGGGTGTGCCCGGACAGCTGGAGGTCCACGCCGTGCCGCACGGCGTCGTCGATCACGATCGGCTGGTGGGCGAGGAGGACGGACGTACGGGACCGGTCGCGGTCGCCGAGGGCCGCCTGGAAGTCGGGGCCGTGGCCCTCGGTCTCGCCGGCCACGTCGTTGACCCCGGCGAGGTCGAAGTACGGGAGCTCGCGGCGGGCGTTCTCCAGCGGGGTCAGGCCGAGCTCACGGACGTGGTCGACCCACTGCTGGGCGCCGGAGAAGTACTCGTGGTTGCCGGTGACGAAGAAGGTGCCGTGCCGGGACGTGAGCCGGCGCAGCGGCTCGGCGGCGGGGCCGAGGTCCTGGACGTCACCGTCGACGAGGTCGCCGACGATCGCGATCAGGTCCGGCTGCGTGCGGTTGACGGTGTCGACGATCCGCTGCGCGTGGGCGCGCCCCAGGACCGGACCCAGGTGCACGTCGCTGACGACGGCGATGCGGAAGCCGTGCGCCGCGCGCGGCAGCCGGGCCAGGGGGACCTGGACCCGCTTCACGCGCGGCCCGCGCAGCACCCCGTACGTTCCGGTGCCGACGGTGGCGGCGGTGGCGACCAGGGCCGCGCCGCCGAGGGTCCGCGCCACGAACAGCCGGCGGGTGACCCCCTCGGGTCCCTCGCCCGGGCCGCCCTGCGCCACGGGGGCCGCGGCCGTGGCCAGGTCCCCGGGACCCGCGCCGGCCGCGCCGGCGTCACCCGCGTGGCCGGAGTCGCCGCGGCCGGAGTCGCCCGGGCCCGCCTCCTCGCGGACCAGCGGCTCCGGCTCGTGCGGGGCGGAGCCCCGTCCGGCTCCGGCTGCCAGGGGCGTGCGGGCCGGGCGGCGCAGCCACACGCGGCGGACCACCTCGGCGACCAGCATGGCCAGCGTCAGGTACAGCAGCACCGCCAGCCACATGAAGCCCGGCCAGGCGACGGTCCGCTGGAGCCAGAAGGGCGCGCCCGCGCGGCCCGCCGTGAGGGCGGCCAACGCCAGCACCGGCAGCAGGAAGGCGGCGACGGTGCCCGCGCGGCGGACCGGGCTGCCCGGCCGCGTCGTGTCGCGGAACAGCCGGATCCAGAGCCAGCGGTGAACGAACACCAGCAGCGTCAGGACCGCCAGAGCGATCAGAACAAAGACAAATACGGTCATCGTGATTCCCGACGCAGAGCCAGCACGCCACGCAACCCGATCACACCAACGGCCGTCCCCAGGAGAAAGGACGTCACCGCAAGGAGAAAGTGGACCCAGAAGTACCCCGTAGGGTCACCGGCCGTGTCGAAGGACAGGCCGCTGGCGTTCTTCCACAGGTTCCGGACGAAGGACACCCAGATGAACCAGCTCCACACTCCGAAGGCGAGCAGGAACCAGGAGGAGGTGCGGCTGAGTTTCATGACCCCAGTATCGGATCGGTACCCAGGACGGACGCGCCGGGGTGGGCTGTCCCGGCGGTGGTTGCGGCGGGTTGGCCGGTCCACGACGGCGGACAGCCCATCAGGATGTACTTTCACCTGCGTGTCTGCCAAGAAGACCGCGCTGACGGTCCTTTCCGCCGCGCTGCTGGTTCCCGCGATGCTGGCGCCGCCCGCCCACGCCGACCCGGAACCCCCGCCGCCGGCCGCCGACGGGAAGGGACAGCCGCCCAGGGCCAAGGCGGCTCCCGCGCCCCCCGCGGCGATGTCCAGCGTCGGCGGTGCCTCGCTCGGCCAGCCGGGCACCCAGGTGAACCTGCTGCCCGGCGCGCCCGCCCTGCCGGCGAACATCACCGGGCGTTCCTGGATCGTCGCCGACGCCGAGACCGGGGAGGTCCTGGCGGCCCACAACGCCCACTGGCGGCTGCCCCCGGCCTCGACCATGAAGATGCTGTTCGCGGACACGGTGCTGCCGGGCCTGCCCAAGGACAAGGTCCACAAGGTCACCGACGAGGAGATGTCCGGGGTCGGCCCGGGCAGCAGCCTCGTCGGGGTGAAGGAGGACCACGAGTACACGGTCCACGACCTGTGGCTCGGGGTGTTCCTGAAGTCCGGCAACGACGCCGTGCACGTGCTTTCGGCCATGAACGGCGGCATCGACAAGACCGTCAGGGACATGCAGGCGCACGCCGAGGAGCTCCAGGCGCTGGACACCCACGTGGTGTCGCCTGACGGCTACGACGCCCCCGAGCAGGTGTCGAGCGCCTACGACCTCACCCTCATCGCCCGCTCCGGCCTCCAGAAGGAGGACTTCCGGGAGTACTGCGGCACGGTGACGGCGAAGTTCCCCGGCCTCCAGGAGGAAGGCAAGCCCCGCGACTTCTTCGAGATCCAGAACACCAACCGGCTGATGACGGGCGCGGGCGGCATCAGCCCCTACAAGGGCATCGCCGGGGTGAAGAACGGCAACACCACCATGGCCGGGTCCACCTTCACCGGCGCCGCCCAGCAGGGGTCGAAGAAGCTGCTGGTCACGGTCATGAACCCGGACACCGGCGGGGCCAACTCGGTGTACGAGGAGACCGCCGCGCTCTTCGACTGGGGCTTCGCGGCGGCAGGGAAGGTCCGGCCGGTGGGCGAGCTGGTGCCGCCGAAGAGCGCGGACACCACCTCGTACGGCTCCCCCGCCCAGTCGCACGAGAACAGCCCGACGGCGGGCGGCGACGACTCGGGCAGCAGCGGCATCGGCACGGCGATGGGCATCGCGGGCGGGGCGCTGGCCGTCCTGGCCGGCGGGGCGTTCGTGGTCAACCGGCGCTGGCCGCGCGGCCGCCGGGGCCCGGGCAGCCAGGGCGGCCTGGACGCCTGAGCCACCCGGCCGGAGCCGGGCCCGGCGGCCGGGCGGCCGGCGGTGAGGCGGCCCGGCGGTGAGGCGGTGAGGCGGCCGGGCGGCCCGGCGGTCGGGGCATCAGGCGGGCCGTGGTGCGGGCGCCGGGTCCGGCCGGGGTTCCGCGTCCGGCCCGGACCCGGCTTCCGGCCCGTCACCGGGCTCCGGGTCCTGCGCGCCGTCGCCGTCGGCGTCGGCGTCGTCGCGGGTCGCGGTCCAGGCGGAGCAGAACAGCAGCAGCTTGGCCATGAAGTTGATCCACAGCAGCAGGGCGATCGGCACGCCGAAGGCCCCGTACATGCTCTTGCCCGCGACCTCCCGCATGTAGCCGCTGAGCAGCAGCTTCAGCAGCTCGAAGCCCGCCGCGCCGATCAGGGCCGCCTGGAGCAGGCGGCCGCGCGGGGGTTCGACCCCGGGCAGCAGGGTCAGGACGTAGAGCAGCAGCAGGAAGGCCGCCACGACGCCCACCAGGAAGGCCGCGGACCGCAGCACCGCCCCGCCCGCGCCTGCGGAGGACAGGCCGAGCGCCTCGCCGGACTTGCCGACCGCGCTGGACCCGATGATCGACGCCGCGGCCGAGGCGATGCCGGCGCCGCCGAGGCCGAGCAGGACGAGGGCGTCCTTTCCCTTGCGGGCGAAGGGGTTGCCCTCGTCCTCGTCGTCCCTGTCCCACACCGCGCGCAGGCAGTCCCGCATCGAGCCGATCCAGCCGATCCCCGTGAAGAGCAGCAGGGCGCCGGCGACGAGACCGATCGTGGCGGCGTTCGCGACGAGCCCGTTGATGTCGAGCTGGTCGGAGATGCCGGGGACCTGGTCGGAGAGGTTCTTCTGCAACCGGTCGAGCTGCTCCTGGCTGAGCAGGGCGGCGCCGACGGCGGCCGCGACGGTGATCAGCGGGAAGAGCGCGAGGAAACTGATGAAGGTGATGGCGGCCGCCAGCCGGGTCCAGTGCACCCGGTCGAGCCGCTCGTAGGAACGCCACGCATGCGTCCGCATGGCGGCGGACGCCAGCGGCCCGATCACCGGGAGTTTCGTCAGCCAGTCCATGGGGCCACCGTAATTGAGCTGCCGCAAATAGCCGGGATTGCCGGTTTCGGGTACTACGGTCGTCGATTGTGACTTTTCGCCCGACGGCCCGTCCGTTCCACATCCTGGTCCTGCGAAGGCTCAGGTTCCGCGCCTTCCAGGCCCTGCGCCCGCTGCGTCAGGAGCGCCGCGCCGATGCCTCGGCGGCCGTGGCGGCGGGTGACCCGGACTGTGCGGGGACGCCCGTCGGACCGCTGCCGAACGGGTACTCGCGCAGTTTGCGCCAGACTCCGTCCGAGCCCTGCTCGTAGAGCGCGAAGCCCTCGCACAGCCACTCGGCGGCGTAGTCGGCGAGCTCGGCGAAGGCCCGGTCCATCGCCTCCTCGGAGATCCCGTGGGCGACCGTGACGTGCGGGTGGTACGGGAACGCCAGCTCCCGGTTGATCGGGCCCTCGGGATCACGGACGCGGCCCTGGAGCCGGGTGCAGCCCGGGGCGCCCTCGGCGAGCTGGACGAAGACGACCGGCGAGAGGGGACGGAAGGTACCCGTCCCCGCGAGCCGCATCGCGAAGGGGCGGGAGGACAGCGCGACCTCGGCCAGGTGGGCCCGGATCTGCGGCAGCCGGTCCGTGTCCACCTCGGTGGGCGGTACGAGGGTGACGTGCGTGGGAATGCCGTGCGCGGCGACGTCCCCGAAGCCCGCGCGCAGCTCCTGGAGCCGGCTGCCGTAAGGCTCCGGGACCGCGATCGAAACGCCGAGCGTTACGGTCCCCACGTCTGTCTCCTCCGTGTGTCTGTGTGCGCGGTTGCCGGGCGGCGGTGGTGCTGCCGCTCAGTGTGGCGGCAGCACCCCCCCGACCGCCAGGGGCCTCGGTCCGTCAGTGCTTCGCGGGCAGGAAACCGAGGCGGTCGTACGTCTGCGCGAGGGTCTCGGCGGCGACCGCGCGGGCCTTCTCCGCACCCTTGGCCAGCAGGGAATCCAGGGTCTCCGGGTCGTCCAGGTACTCCTGGGTGCGCTGCTTGAAGGGTGTGACGAAGTCGACCATCACGCCGGCCAGGTCGGTCTTCAGCGCGCCGTAGCCCTTGCCCTCGTACTTGGCCTCCAGCTCGGCGATCGTCTCGCCCGTGAGGGTGGAGTAGATGGTGAGCAGGTTGCTGACGCCGGGCTTCTTCTCGGTGTCGAAGCGGATCTCCGCCTCGGTGTCCGTGACGGCGCTCTTGATCTTCTTCTCGGTGACCTTGGGCTCGTCGAGGAGGTTGATCAGGCCCTTGGGGGAGGACGCCGACTTCGACATCTTGATCGTCGGGTCCTGGAGGTCGTAGATCTTCGCGACCTCCTTGACAATGTGCGCCGCGGGGAGGGTGAACGTCTGGCCGAAGCGCGTGTTGAAGCGCTCGGCCAGGTCGCGGGTCAGCTCGATGTGCTGGCGCTGGTCCTCGCCGACCGGGACGGCGTTCGCCTGGTAGAGCAGGATGTCGGCGACCTGGAGGATCGGGTACGTGAACAGGCCGACGGTGGCGTTGTTGACGCCGCCCTTGGCGGACTTGTCCTTGAACTGGGTCATCCGGCTGGCCTCGCCGAAGCCGGTGATGCAGTTCATGACCCAGCCGAGCTGGGCGTGCTCGGGCACGTGGCTCTGGATGAAGAGCGTGCACCGCTCGGGGTCCAGGCCGGCCGCGAGGAGCTGGGCGGCGGAGAGGCGGGTGTTCGCGCGGAGGTCCTTCGGATCCTGCGGCATGGTGATCGCGTGGAGGTCGACCACCATGTAGAAGGCGTCGTGCGTCTCCTGCAGGGCGACGTACTGGCGGATGGCTCCGAGGTAGTTCCCGAGGTGGAACGAACCGGAGGTGGGCTGGATACCGGAGAGCGCGCGAGGACGATCAGAAGCCATGGCCCCATTCTCTCAGGTGCGGGGGCGGGCCCGTGCCCGCCGCTGGCCGGAACCCTGCCGGTGGACCCCGGCACCGGCCGTACCCCGCACGGGTACCGGACGGTAGCGGGGCGGCCTGATCTTGCCCCGGTCGAGCGACCGCTTACCGCGGTGCCCGGGCGGTACCGCTGCCCGGGCCCCGCGGCGGCGAGGCCGGCCGGGTGACGGCCCGGGTTACGACAGCGGGAGGCCCGGAGCCGGGAAGGCCGCCATGAGGTCGCCGACCTCGGCGCGGACGGCGGCGAGGGCCGCCTCGTCGCCCTTGGCGGCGGCGTCGACCGACCGGGAGATCCAGTCCGCGACCAGCGGCATGTGCTCCGCCGACAGGCCGCGCGAGGTCAGCGACGGGGTGCCGATGCGGATGCCCGACGGGTCGAACGGCTTGCGCGGGTCGAACGGGACCGTGTTGTAGTTCACGACGATGCCCGCGCGGTCCAGCGCCTTGGCCGCGACCTTGCCGGGGACCCCGCGCGAGGTCAGGTCCATCAGGATCAGGTGGTTGTCGGTGCCGCCCGACACCAGGTCGAAGCCCCGGGCCAGCAGTTCGGCGGCGAGCGCCTTCGCGTTGGCCACCACCGCGTGCGCGTACGCGGTGAAGGAGGGCTGCGCGGCCTCGTGCAGGGCCACCGCGATGCCCGCCGTGGTCTGGTTGTGCGGGCCGCCCTGGAGACCGGGGAAGACCGCCTTGTCGATGGCCTTCGCGTGCTCCTCGCGGCACATCAGCATCGCGCCGCGCGGACCGCGCAGGGTCTTGTGGGTGGTCGTGGAGATCACGTCGACGTGGTCCGCCGGGGAGGGGTGGGCACCGCCCGCGATCAGGCCCGCGATGTGGGCCACGTCTGCGACGAGGACCGAGCCGGCTTCCTTCGCGATCGAGGCGAAGGCCTCGAAGTCGATCGTGCGCGGCAGGGCCGTACCGCCACAGAAGATGATCTTCGGTCGTTCGGCGAGGGCCTGCTCGCGCACGGCGTCGTAGTCGATGCGGCCGGTACCGGCGGAGACGCCGTACTGCACGCCCCGGAACCAGGAGCCCGTCGCCGAGACGCCCCAGCCGTGGGTGAGGTGCCCGCCCATCGGCAGGGCCATGCCCATCACCGTGTCGCCGGGCTTCGCGAAGGCGAGGTAGACGGCGAGGTTGGCGGGGGAGCCGGAGTACGGCTGGACGTTGGCGTGGCCGACTCCGAACAGGCCCTTCGCCCGCTCGATCGCCAGGGCCTCGACGCGGTCCACGTTCTGCTGGCCCTCGTAGTAGCGGCGGCCCGGGTAGCCCTCGCTGTACTTGTTCTGGAGCACCGTGCCGGAGGCTTCGAGCACGGCGGCGGACACGTAGTTCTCGCTGGGAATCAGGCGCAGGGTCTCGGCCTGCAGCACTTCTTCCGCCGCGACGAAGGACGCCAGTTCGGGGTCGGTCGCGAAAAGGGCGGGATGGCGGCGCGCGGTCATGGCGGGTCCTCCGGGGTCGATGTCGGTTCGTCCCCGCGAGGCCCAGGCGAGCGGCCCTGTGTGCGGTCGTGCGCGCACGACTCCCCCGGAGTCGGTTCTCCGTGCGCCAGTCGCCGTGCGTACCGCCCACCTTAGCGGGCGCGCCGCGCGAAAGGTTTCTCCTCCCGCCCCGCGAGCGAGGATGCACAGTGACGCCACCCTCGTCACAGGACTTGACGGACGATCGGAGACCCCGTGTCGACAACAGCTGATGCCATCCGCTCCGCCGACGCGCACAGCGCGCACAACTACCACCCCCTGCCCGTCGTCGTCGCGTCGGCCGAGGGGGCGTGGATGACCGACGTCGAGGGCCGCAGGTTCCTGGACATGCTCGCCGGTTACTCGGCCCTCAACTTCGGCCACGGCAACCGGCGTCTGATCGATGCCGCCCGGGACCAGCTGGAGCGGGTCACCCTCACCTCCCGCGCCTTCCACCACGACCGCTTCGCCGACTTCTGTACGGAGCTCGCGGCGCTGTGCGGCAAGGAGATGGTGCTGCCCATGAACACGGGCGCGGAGGCCGTGGAGACGGCGGTGAAGACCGCCCGCAAGTGGGGCTACGAGGTCAAGGGCGTCCCGGACGGCCACGCCAAGATCGTGGTCGCCGCCGACAACTTCCACGGCCGGACCACCACCATCGTGTCCTTCTCCACGGACCACGACGCCCGCGACCACTTCGGCCCCTACACCCCCGGCTTCGAGATCGTCCCGTACGGGGACCTCACCGCGCTGGCCCACGCCGTCACCGAGAACACGGTCGCCGTACTGCTGGAGCCCATCCAGGGCGAGGCGGGGGTGCTGGTGCCGCCGGCCGGATACCTGACCGGCGTACGGGAACTGACGCGCGAGCGGAACGTCCTGTTCATGGCGGACGAGATCCAGTCGGGCCTCGGGCGGACCGGGAAGACCTTCGCCTGCGAGCACGAGGGGGTCGTCCCCGACGTGTACATCCTGGGCAAGGCGCTCGGCGGCGGTGTCGTACCGGTGTCCGCGGTGGTGGCCGACCGGGACGTCCTCGGGGTGTTCCGGCCCGGCGAGCACGGGTCCACCTTCGGCGGGAACCCGCTCGCCTGCGCGGTCGCCCTGGAGGTGGTGGCGATGCTGCGCTCGGGCGAGTACCAGCAGCGGGCCGCCGAACTCGGCGACCACCTGCACCGCGAGCTGAACCTGCTGGTCGGCGCCGGTGCGGTGACCGCCGTGCGCGGGCGCGGTCTGTGGGCCGGCGTGGACATCGACCCGGCCCGCGGGACGGGCCGGGAGATCTCCGAGAGGCTGATGGAGCTCGGCGTCCTGGTGAAGGACACCCACGGCTCCACGATCCGCATCGCACCGCCGCTGGTGATCTCCAAGGAGGACCTGGACTGGGGGCTGGACCAGCTCAGGACCGTCCTCGCCGGCTGACGGACGGAACGGTCAGAGGATGACGTGGGGCAGGAAGCGGGCGTACTCGTCCGTGACCGGCCCCGCCGATTCCCGGATGCCGAGCCCGGCCGCCTCCTCCTCGACGACCCACGCGCCGAGGACGACGCGGTTGCCGTCGAAGTCGGGCAGGGGTGCCAGGGCCTGGAAGACGTACGTCTCCCCCTCGGCCGGGACGAACGGCTCGCCGTCCTCGCCCGCCTCGTGGAGCGTGACCCCGGCGCCCTCGCGGCCCAGCAGCGGCTTGGCCACGTAGCCGGTGGAGTCCGCTCCGGCGAGTTCGCGCGGGCCGTCGAGGTAGGCGGGGAGCAGGTTCGGGTGCTCGGGGAACAGCTCCCACAGGACCGCCAGCAGCGCCTTGTTGGCGAGCAGCATCTTCCACACCGGCTCGATCCACACGGTGGTGCCGGAGCCGCCGCCCTGGTCGTAGGTGCCGAGCACCTGCGGCCCGAACTCGTCGGTGGCCAGCCATTCCCACGGGTAGAGCTTGAAGCAGGCGCGGATGAAGCGGAGCTTCTCGTCCACGAACCGGCCGGACAGGCTGTCCCAGCCGATCTGCTCCACCGACAGGTGGTGGGTCTCGATCCCGGCCTGCTGGGCGGTCTCCTGGAGGTAGGCGACCGTCATCAGGTCCTCGCCCAGCTCGTCTGTCTCGGAGTGCGCGAAGTGCAGCGGACCGGGCGGCAGCAGTTCGGCCTGGCGGCGCCAGGCGTCGACGAGGCGCTCGTGGAGGGAGTTCCACTGGTCGGCGCCGGGGAAGCGCTCCTCCATCCAGAACCACTGCGGGCTCGCCGCCTCCACCAGGGAGGTCGGCGTGTCGGCGTTGTACTCCAGCAGTTTGGCGGGGCTGCCGGACCCGTCGTAGCGCAGGTCGAAGCGGCCGTAGAGGGAGGGCTGCTCGGCGCGCCGCCGCCAGGACTCGGTGATGAGCGTGACCAGCTTCGGGTCGGTGATCCCGAGGTCCGCGAAGCGGTCCTGTTCGACGATGTGCGCGGCCGCGGCCAGGCACATGGCGTGCAGTTCCTCGACGACCCCCTCCAGCGCCTCGACCTCCGGGAGCGTGAAGGAGTAGTACGCGCTCTCGTCCCAGTAGGGGCGCAGGGAGTCGTCGGGGAAGCGGGTGAGGGGGTAGATCAGGCCCTGTTCCTCGACGGTCTTCTGCCAGTCGGGGCGGGGTTCGATGGTGTGGCGCTCCACGGGATCAGCCGCCGCTGGAGCCGGAGCCGCTGTGGCCGCCGATGCCGCCGCGGGTGACCGCCGACTTGTCGAAGCTGCCGCCGGCGACCTTGCCGGAGCTGACGTAGCCGCCGTAGTAGTACGAGCCGTGGCCGCCGCTCTTGCACTCCTTGCTGTTCAGGTGCTCCAGCGTGGAGCGGGACGCGCAGCGCCGGTCGGGCTCGTCGGAGCTTCCGCAGGCCACGAGGCTGGCGGCGAGCAGTCCCACGCCGCCCAGGGCGACCCCGCCCGACCGCATCCGGCGCCGGTTGGTGTTGCTGGTGTCCATGTGAATTTCGCTCCCCCTGTGTGGCGTGTGCTGCCGACGGCTGCCGACAGAGTAGAGCGGGGGCGCGGGGGGATGGAATCCGGCCGCCGTCACACCCTTGTCACGGTGGTGACCTAGAGTCGCTTCGTGCTGATTGGGATGATTTGCGCCCTGGGTGCGGCGGTCTGCTTCGGTACGGCGTCGGTCCTCCAGGCGGTGGCGGCCCGGTCGACGGCGCCGGGGACGGGGTCCGGCGTGGACACCGCGCTGTTCCTGCGGGCGGTCCGGCAGTGGCGGTACGTGGTGGGGCTGTGCCTGGACGGGGCCGGTTTCGTGCTCCAGATCGTGGCCCTGCGGCACATCCCGATCTACGCGGTGGGCGCGGCGATGGCCTCCAGCCTGGCGGTGACGGCCGTGGTGGCGGCGCGGCTGCTGCACGTACGGCTGTCGGGGCGGGAGTGGGGCGCGGTGGCCGTGGTGTGCGCGGGGCTGCTGATGCTGGGGCTGGCTTCCGGGGAGGAGGGGTCGGGCACCGGGCCGGCGGCGCTGGGGTGGGGGCTGCTGGTCGCGGCCGGGCTCGTCCTCCTGGTGGGGGCGGCGGCGGGGCGGCTGCCGGACGGCTCGCGCGCACTGGTGCTGGGGCTGGCGGCGGGGACAGGTTTCGGGGTGGTGGAGGTCGCGGTCCGGCTCATCGACTCCTTCGAGCCGGGCGAGTTGGCGAACCCGGCGCTCTACGCCCTGCTGCTGGGCGGGGCCGCCGGGTTCCTGCTGCTCACCTCCGCGCTCCAGCGGGGCTCGGTGACGGCGGCGACCGCCGGCCTGGTGCTGGGCGAGACGGTCGGCCCGGCGCTGGTGGGGGTGGCCTGGCTGGGCGACCGGACCCGCGAGGGGCTGGCCTGGCTGGCGGTCCTCGGCTTCGCCGTGGCGGTGGCGGGCGCGCTCACCCTCTCCCGCTTCGGCGAACCGCCGGCGCCGGAGCCCGGGGCTCCGGCGTAGGGGCGCCCCGCCGGGCGGCATCCGGCCCCGTTCATCCGGCCGGCCGCGCAACGGATGCCGCCCGCGTCCGGCCGGGGCAGGCTGCGGGCAAGGACAGCCACCACCGCACAGACGAGGACCCGTGCCATGTCCCACCTCCGGCGCATCGGCGTCATCACCGGGGCGGCAGCGCTGCTGCTCACCGCCACCGCCTGCTCGGGCCTCGGCCGGAGCACGGTCGGCACCCTCACCTTCCGCGGCCACGACTCGCCGCTCGAAGTGACCTACAGCAACACCCCGGTCAAGGGCTGCCACCGCATCAACGTGCCGCACGGCGCCACCCACGTCCACAACAACACCCTCGTCGACGTCGTGCTGTACCGGACGCCGGACTGCAAGGAGCTGGACCCGGAGGGCGGCATCTACGTCGCCACCACCCTCTCGAACGTCACCGCCCCCGACAGCCTGCCCTGGCGCAGCTTCAGCGTCATCCACTGACCGCAGGGCTCAGGGCAGGGCCGCCACCAGCGCCGCGAGCGCGGGGGCCCAGGCGCTGTCGGAGGGGGTGCCGTACCCCACCACCAGCGCCTCCCGTGCGGGCATGGCGGAGTCCGGGTGCCGGTAGCCCGCGAGCCCCTCCAGGGCCAGGTCCTGCCAGGCCGCGGCCTGCACCAGCGAGCGCTCCGTCCCCTCCGGGAGGTCCAGTACGGCGTGCAGCCCGGCCGCGATGCCGGAGACGGGGACCTTCCCGGCCAGGGCGGCCACCAGCTCGTCCCGGCGGCGCCGGTAGCGCAGCCGCATGCCGCGCACGTGCCGGTCGTAGGCCCCCGAGGTGACGAACCGCGCCAGCGTCAGCTGCTCCAGGGCGCTGGAGGTCCAGTCGGTGCGGCCCTTGGCCGCCAGTACCTCGTCCAGCAGGTCCGGCGGGACCACCATCCAGCCCATCCGCAGCGCCGGGGAGAGGGACTTGCTGGCCGTGCCCAGGTAGACCACCCGGTCCGGGTCCAGGCCCTGGAGCGCCCCGACGGGCTGGCGGTCGTAGCGGAACTCCCCGTCGTAGTCGTCCTCCAGGATCAGCCCGCCGGTCGTCCGCGCCCAGTCCACCGCCGCCGCCCGCCGGCCGGGGGTGAGGGCGGCGCCGGTCGGGAACTGGTGCGCGGGGGTGAGGAGCACGGCGCCGGTCCGGGGCCCGAACCCGGGCAGGTCCGTGGTGCGGGCCCCGGCCCCGTCCAGCCACAGCGGCCGCGTCCCGAGACCGGCCCCGGTCAGCAGCTCGCGGTGGAGGTCCAGGCCGTACCCCTCCACCGCCACCTCCCGCACCCGCCGCTCCCGCAGCACCCGGCCCAGCAGCAGCAGGGCGTGCGCGAAGCCGGCGCACAGCACGATCCGGTCGGGGTCCGCGTACACCCCGCGCGCCCGCGCCAGGTAGCCGGCGAGCGCCTCGCGCAGCTCCACCCGGCCGCGGGGGTCCACCGCGTAGCCGAAGGCCTCGTTCGGGGCGTCGGTCAGCGCCCGCCGGGCCGCCGCGAGCCAGGCCGCACGGGGGAAACCCGCGAGGTCCGGCGAGCCGGGCAGCAGGCTGTACGCGGGCCCCCGGCGCGCGGGGCGGCGTACGCGGGCGGCGGCGGCCGCCCGGCGCGGCCGGGCCCGCTCGGCGACCCGGGTACCGGAGCCCTGCCGGGCCGTCAGCCAGCCCTCGGCGACGAGTTCGGCGTACGCCTCCGCGACCGTGTTGCGGGCGATGCCGAGGTCGGCCGCGAAGCTCCGGGAGGACGGCAGGCGGGTGCCGGGCGCGAGCCGTCCGCTGCGCGCGGCCTCCCGCAGCGCCTCGGTGAGCGCGGCGCGCAGGCCGCGGCCCGCCGAGAGGTCGAGGTGCAGGTCGGCGCCGAAAGTGGCCCAGGATCCGGTCATGGATGTGGACCATACCGGCGGGCCGCCCGCTCCTTACGGTGGAGGCATGAGCAACCACACCCACACCACCGCACCGGCCGCCGAACACGCCCCCCGCATGCAGATGGCCAAGCTGGCCCCCGAGTTCTACAAGGCCGTCATCGGCCTGGAGATCGCCGCCAAGAAGGGCCTGGACCCGGCGCTCGTCGAGCTGGTCAAGATCCGCGCCTCGCAGGTCAACCACTGCGCCTTCTGCCTCGACATGCACACCAAGGACGCCCTCGCGGCGGGCGAGAGCGTCGAGCGCATCGTGCAGCTCACCGCCTGGGAGGAATCGCGGCACTTCTACACGGAGAAGGAGCTGGCGGCGATCGAACTGACCGAGGCCGTCACCGTCCTCACGGACGGCTTCGTGCCGGACGAGGTGTACGCGAAGGCCGCCGCGCACTTCGAGGAGGCCGAGCTGGCCCAGCTGATCGCCGTGATCGCGACGATCAACGTCTGGAACCGGATCGGCGTCACCACCCGCAGCGTCCCGGGGCACTACACCCCGGGCCAGTACAAGCAGGGCTGAGGCGGCGGACCCCGTTCACTCCGGCCGGAAGGACTCCAGGGCCGCCGTCAGGTGCGCCCGTACGGTCTCGGCGTCGGTGGCCGGACCGGCCGCGAGCAGGGCCCACCGCTCGCCGCCCGGCGTGGTGACGATCCGCTCCACGCCCCGGCGGCGGCCGTGGGACGCCGCGCTGTCGTACTCGTAGACCAGCTCGCAGGCGCTGCCGTCGACCGGTTCGAGGGAGACCTGCCGGTAGCCGGGGTTCGCGTCGTCCAGGGTCTGCGAGGACAGCCGCAGCAGCTCGCACGCGCCCGTCGAGGCGGACTCGCCGACCCGGAAGATCTGGAGGAGCGCGCTGCGGTCGCCCGGCAGGCGGTAGAAGGATCCGCTGCCGGTCTCGTCGTGGCTGCGCTCCCAGCCCTCCGGGACGGCGACCGAGAAGCCCGCCTCGTTGCGCACCACGCTGTAACCGCCCGCGCTCGCCGACGGGCTCGCGCCGGCGCTCGGGCCGTCCGAACGGGTGGGGGGCGCCGCGGACGCCGGGGGCGCCGACGGCTCCGGGGCGCCGGACGCCGAGACGGACGGGGCCGGGGCCGCGTCCTTCCCGTCGTCCCCCTGCCCGCTCAGTACGAACCACCCCGCCACGCAGGCTCCGCCGACCACGGCGGCCACGGCGCCCGCCACCAGCGGCCCGCGCCGCGCCGACGGCCCGCCCGGCCTTGAGGACCGGGGCGGCATCGGCGGGGGCGGCGGCGGCTGCGGGGTCCAGGCCACGTACTCGGGCGGCGGCGGGGGCGGAAGGGACGGGAGTCCGGACCGCGGCGGGTCCGCGGGCCGCGGCCCCCACTCCCAGCGCTGCGACGGGGGGTTCTCCTGGGCGTCGTCACCGGCGGCCACGGCTCAGCCCCCCAACGACGCGAGGAGGACCCGGCGCAGTCGTGGGCCCGGCCGGCGTACCGCTCGGGGGCATCAGGGGCTCGGTCACCGGGTGACCTTATTTTCGGCTTACATCCACCCGACAGCCGAATTCACGCCAAAGCGCCCCGGCCAGGTTTGGCCGGGGCGCTCGGACGACAGCGGAAATCATCCGTCCGGGTGAACCGGACGGGCGGATCAGATCAGGCCGAGCTCGCGCACCGCGTCGCGCTCCTCGACGAGCTCCGCCACGGACGCGTCAATGCGCGCACGGGAGAACTCGTTGATGTCCAGGTTCTGGACGATCTCGTACTTGCCGTCCTTGGTGGTGACGGGGAAGGAGGAGATGATGCCCTCCGGGACGCCGTAGGAGCCGTCCGACGGGATGCCCATCGAGGTCCAGTCGCCCGCGGCGGTGCCGTTGACCCAGGTGTGCACGTGGTCGATGGCGGCGTTGGCGGCCGAGGCGGCCGAGGACGCGCCGCGGGCCTCGATGATCGCGGCGCCGCGCTTGGCGACGGTCGGGATGAAGGTCTCGGCGAGCCACAGCTCGTCGCTGACGACCTCGGCGGCGTTCTTGCCGGCGATCTCCGCGTGGAAGATGTCCGGGTACTGGGTCGCCGAGTGGTTGCCCCAGATGGTCAGGCGCTTGATGTCGGAGACGTCGGCACCGGTCTTCGCGGCGAGCTGCGAGATCGCCCGGTTGTGGTCCAGACGGGTCATCGCGGTGAAGCGCTCGGCCGGTACGTCCGGGGCGGCGGCCTGCGCGATGAGCGCGTTGGTGTTGGCCGGGTTGCCGACGACGAGGACCTTGATGTCGTCCGCGGCGTGCGCGTTGATCGCGGCGCCCTGCGGCTTGAAGATGCCGCCGTTGGCGGAGAGCAGGTCACCGCGCTCCATGCCCTTGGTACGCGGGCGGGCGCCCACGAGCAGCGCGACGTTGGCGCCGTCGAAGCCCTGGTTCGGGTCGTCGAAGATGTCGATGCCCTTGAGGAGCGGGAAGGCGCAGTCGTCGAGCTCCATGGCGGTGCCCTCGGCGGCCTTCATGCCCTGGGGGATCTCCAGGAGGCGGAGCTTGACCGGCACGTCCGCGCCGAGCAGGTGGCCGGAGGCGATGCGGAAGAGCAGCGCGTAGCCGATCTGGCCGGCAGCGCCGGTCACGGTGACATTCACGGGAGTGCGGGTCATGGCCTTCTCCGTTAGACAGCTGGCGGTGGGGCGTCCCTGCCCCAAGTGCTGGGAGGACGCCGCTTCGCAGCCTGTGAATCTTGACGTGAAGAGACATCCGCCGTCAGGCTATCCGACCCGCGGGGCCCCCAACCCCCGGACCCCTGTGGTCCACGGCACACGGGCCCCGTTTTCGGGCCGCTCCACCGCTCCTCCACCCCGCCACCGCCCCGCCACCGCTACTCGACGCGGAAGACCTCGCCCGTCCGGTGCCCCTCCACGGACCGGACGTAGGCGTTCGCCGCGCGGGCGACCGGGACGGGATCGCATCCCGCGAAGGTGTCCCCGTACGCGTCCATGGACTCGGTGAAGACGGTCGGGCTGACCGCGTTGATCCGCTGGCGGCCGGGGAGCTCGATCGCGGCGGCCCGTACGAAGGCCTCGACCGCGCCGTTGACGAGGGAGGCCACCGATCCCGTGAGCAGCGGCTCGCGCGCCAGGATCCCGGTGATCAGGGTGAACGAGGCGTGCGCGGGCAGCCGCGGGGCGCCCTGGCGGACCAGCTCGATCTGGCTGACGGCCTTGCCCTCCAGTCCGGCGCGGACGTCCTCGACGGTGAGCTCCCCGAGCGGCCGCCACGGCACGCTGCCCGCCGCGCAGGCCACCGCGTCCACGGCACCCACGGCGTCGTACATCGCCCGGACCGATTCCGGGTCGGTGATGTCGACGTGGACGTCCGCGTCCGTGCGGGAGGCCGTGACGACCTCGTGGCCGCGCCCGCGCAGGGCGTCGAGCACCGCCCGGCCGAGCGTTCCGTTCGCCCCGACGAGGAGGACCTTCTTGCCGTTCGCGGTGTCCGGGGTCTTCGCGGTGTCCGCGGCGTCCGTGGTGTGCAGCGTGTTCATGGACCGAGCATCCCCGCCCGGCAACCGTGAAGTCCAGCTACCTCTCCTACACGGACCATTAAGCTGAACTCATGCTTGACGTGAAGCGGATGGTCATCCTCAGGGACCTGGCGGAGCACGGGAAGGTGACCGTCGTCGCCGACCTGCACCGGGTCACCCCCTCCGCCGTCTCCCAGCAGCTGCGCGCCCTGGAGGCCGAGGCCGGCGCCCCCCTCGTCGAGCGGGAGGGCCGCGGACTGCGGCTCACCCCCGCCGGAACGGCCCTGGCCGCCGCCTGCGAGCCGGTCCTCGCGGCCCTGGAACGGGCCGAGGGCGCCGTACGGGCCCTCGACGACGGCCCCGTCGGGGACCTGCTCGTCGGCTGCGCCCCGAGCGCGCTGGCGACGGTGGCCGCCCCGCTGCTCGCCGCGCTCGCCGCACGCCACCCCGGGCTGCGGCCGCGCATCGTGCAGGCCGATCCCGAGGACGCCCTGCCGCTGCTGCGGCAGCGCCGGCTGGACGTGGCGGTGACGTACGCGTACCCGCTGCTCGGCGCACCTCCCGCGAGCGGCACCACGGCGGTGCCCCTCTTCGACGACCCGCTGTGCCTGGCGGTGCCCCGGGAGCTCCTGCCCGCGTACGGGAGGCAGGGGCTGGCGGCGCTGCGGGAGGCCGACTGGGTCTCGGCGCCCGCCCCGAGCAGCTGCCGGGAGATGCTCGTGCACGCCTGCCGCAACGCCGGTTTCACCCCGCGCGTCGCGCACGAGTGCGCGGACCTGCGGGCCGGGCTGTGGCTGGTCGCCACCGGGCGGGCCGTGTCGATCCTGCCGAAGCTGCTGTGCGACGCGCCGCCGCCCGGCACGGCGGTGGTGGAGCTGCCGGGCCGGGGGCGGGTCCTGGAGGCGCAGGTCAGGGCGGGGACGGAGACCCGGCCCGCGATCGCGGCGGCCCTCGGCGCCCTGACGCGCCTGGGAACACGGTGACGCGACTCAGCGCACGGTGACGCCTCTCAGCGCACGGTGAAGCGGACCGCGCTCTCCAGGAACGGGATCTCCAGCAGCGGCTTGGGCCCGATGACCAGCGCGAGCAGCGTGATCGCCACGCCCAGCAGCCCGTACGTGACCATGTCCGTGAAGCGGGAGCGCACCGCGAGCATGCCCACCGACGGCAGCAGGCGCCGCAGCACCGAGGCCGCGATCAGGGCGATGCCGATCACCAGGCAGCCCGCGCGCGGATGGCCGGTCGCCGTGGCCAGCAGCCCGACCGCTGTGGCGGCCAGGACGCTGAGCATCGGCCACTGACGCGCCGGCGCGGACACGGCCCCGGGGATGGCACGGCCGCCGCCCTCGGGACGGGCCGTGTCCTGGGTGACGGCGGGGAACCGCCGGGACCTGGCCGCGGCGCCGGCAGCCGTGCCGGGACCACCCGGGTCCCCGGCCCGGGCCGGGCGCGCGGGCCCCGGCGTCCCCGGCGTCTCCGGCCCCGGGGGCGCGGGCACGTCGGCCCCGGCGCCAGCGGCCCCGGGCGCCGGTACCGGCCCGGCCGCCCCGGGCTCCTCCGGTTCCGTGCCCGCGTCCGGGCGCTCCGGCCCCGGCTGCCCTTCGGCGGCCGGGCCCGTGGCGTCCGCGTCCGCGTTCGCGTCCTGCTCAGCCCGCACTGGTGATCCGTTCCGCCGCCTCGACGACGTTCACCAGCAGCTGGGCGCGGGTCATCGGGCCGACGCCTCCCGGGTTCGGGGAGATCCAGCCCGCCACCTCGGCGACG
This sequence comes from Streptomyces sp. NPDC006512, assembly GCF_040611935.1. Classification (NCBI taxonomy): domain Bacteria; kingdom Bacillati; phylum Actinomycetota; class Actinomycetes; order Kitasatosporales; family Streptomycetaceae; genus Streptomyces; species Streptomyces sp. NPDC006512. Next base: position 89,580 of record NZ_JBEXPG010000002.1, read on the forward strand.
CCCGGGTGGACGTCCCCGACGATCTTGCCGTTCTCGTCACGGCTGACACCGACGTCGAGCACCGCCGCGCCCGGCTTCACGTCCTCCGGCTTCACCAGGTGCGGAACGCCCGCCGCCGCGACGACGATGTCCGCCTGGCGCAGCAGCCCGGACAGGTCGCGCGTACCGGTGTGGCACAGGGTCACGGTCGCGTTCTCGGACTTGCGGGTGAGCAGCAGCCCGATGGACCGGCCGACGGTGATGCCGCGGCCGAGGACGACCACGTGCGCACCGTTGATCTCGACCCCGTGGTGGCGCAGCAGCTCGACGATGCCGTACGGGGTGCAGGGCAGCGGCCCCGGCTCGTTCAGCACCAGCCGGCCCAGCGACATGGGGTGCAGGCCGTCGGCGTCCTTGGCCGGGTCCATCAGTTCGAGGACGCGGTTGGTGTCGATTCCCTTGGGGAGCGGGAGTTGGACGATGTAGCCGGTGCAGTGCGGATCGGCGTTGAGCTCCCGGACGACCTGCTCGATGTCCTCCTGGGAAGCCGTGGCGGGCAGTTCGCGCTGGATGGAGGCGATGCCCACCTCGGCGCAGTCCTTGTGCTTTCCGTTGACGTACCAGCGGCTGCCCGGATCGTCGCCGACGAGCAGGGTGCCGAGGCCGGGGGTGATCCCCCGGGCCTTCAGCGCCGCCACTCGGGCGGTCAGTTCGGACTTGATCGCGGCTGCGGTGGCCTTGCCATCGAGAATCTGGGCGGTCATGCGGCCATCCTCCCGGATGGAGTGGCCCCGGTTCCAGTCAAGGCGCTCGGCGGGGTCCACCGTTGATTGCACTTGCACAACAAGTCAGGGGGGCCGTGCGAACCAACTGGACAAGCCGTGGTCACCCCGACGACGATGCAACGACCAGAGTGCCGCGGGCAGTGCCGGGGGGCGGACCGCTAGTTCCAGAGTTCCTCCGCGCGTGTTGCCGTGCGTCCCCGCACTTCCACGGAGGAACCACCCAAGATGAGCTTCGGCGACCCGAACAACCCGTACGGACAGCAGCCCCAGGCCCCGCAGGGCCAGCCCGGCTACGGCTACCCGCAGCAGGCCCCCCAGGGCGTCCCGGCGCAGGGCGGCTACGCCTACCCGCAGGGCACCCCGGGCGGCGCCTACCCGGGCGCGCCGGTCACGATGCCCGGTGGTGTCAAGGCCGCCCGCGTCATGCTCTGGGTCATCGCCGGCCTCCAGATCGTCGGCATCGGCGTCCTGTTCGCCGCGATCGCCCTGATCCAGCAGCTGAAGGACGACCCGGAGCTGCAGGGCAACGCGCAGTTCGAGGACATGGCCAAGCTCGGCTCCGGTGTCCTGTACGCGCTGATCGCCCTGGCCGTGGTCTACATGGTCGCGTCGATCGTGCTGGCCATCAAGATCGGCAAGGGCGGCAACGGCGTCCGCATCGGCATCATCGTGTACGCGGCCGTCGGCATCCTGCTGAGCCTGTACCCGTTCTTCCCGCTCAGCCTGGTGCACCTGGTGCTGCTGATCCTGGCCCTCGTCTTCGTGGCGAAGTCGGACGGCTCGGCCTGGTTCAACCGCCAGCGCTGATCCACGGCCCGTACGACGAAGGCCGCGTCCCGCAGTGCGGGGCGCGGCCTTCGTCGTCGCCCGGGACCGACCGGTCAGTTCAGGCCGGTTCAGGCCGGTTCAGGCCGGCTCCGGTCAGCTCGGGTCGGTTCGGCTCAGGTCAGTGGAAGAAGTGGCGGGTGCCGGTGAAGTACATGGTCACGCCCGCCTTCTTCGCGGCCTCGACGACCTGCTCGTCACGGACCGAACCGCCCGGCTGGACGACGGCCTTGACGCCCGCGGCGGTCAGGATCTCCAGCCCGTCCGGGAACGGGAAGAAGGCGTCCGAGGCGGCGTACGAGCCCTGCGCGCGCTCGGCGCCCGCCCGCTCCACGGCCAGCTTCGCCGAGTCGACGCGGTTGACCTGGCCCATGCCGACGCCGACCGAGGCGCCGTCCTTGGCGAGCAGGATCGCGTTGGACTTGACGGCGCGGCAGGCCTTCCACGCGAAGGCGAGGTCGGCGAGTTCGGCCGGGGACAGGGCGTCACCGGTGGCCAGGGTCCAGTTCGCCGGGTCGTCGCCCTCGGCCTGGAAGAGGTCGCTCTGCTGGAGCAGCGCGCCGCCGCTGACGGGCTTGAGGTCGCCCGGCTGGTGCGGGGTCCCGTCCACCTTCAGGACGCGGATGTTCTTCTTCTTGGCCAGGATCTCGACCGCGCCGTCCTCGTAGGCGGGCGCGGCGATGACCTCGGTGAAGATCTCCGCGACCTGCTCGGCGAGCTCGACGGTCACCGGGCGGTTCACGGCGATGACGCCGCCGAAGGCCGACAGCGGGTCGCAGGCGTGCGCCTTGCGGTGGGCCGCGGCCACGTCGGTGTCCACGGCGATCCCGCACGGGTTGGCGTGCTTGATGATCGCGACGCAGGGCTCGTCGTGGTCGTAGGCGGCCCGGCGGGCGGCCTCCGTGTCCACGTAGTTGTTGAAGGACATCTCCTTGCCGTGCAGCTGCTCGGCGTTGGCGAGCCCGCCCGGCTGCCCGTCCGTGTACAGCGCGGCGGCCTGGTGCGGGTTCTCGCCGTAGCGCAGGGTCGACTTGCGCTCCCAGGCGCCGGCCAGGAACTCGGGCAGCGCCGCGTCCTCGGACTCGGGCGCGTACGCGTTCGTGAACCAGGAGGCCACGGCCACGTCGTAGGCGGCCGTGTGCTGGAAGGCCTCGGCCGCGAGCCGCTTGCGGGCGGTCAGGTCGAAGCCGCCGTTCTTCGCCGCGTCGAGGACGTCGGCGTAGCGGGCGGGGCTGGTGACGACCGCGACCGAGGGGTGGTTCTTGGCGGCGGCGCGGACCATCGAGGGGCCGCCGATGTCGATCTGCTCCACGCACTCGTCCGGGGTGGCACCCGACTGGACGGTCGCGAGGAAGGGGTAGAGGTTGACGACGACCAGGTCGAAGGGCTCGACGCCCAGCTCGGCCAGCTGGTTGCGGTGGTCCTCCAGGCGCAGGTCGGCGAGGATGCCGGCGTGCACGCGCGGGTGCAGGGTCTTGACCCGGCCGTCGAGGCACTCGGGGAAGCCGGTGAGCTCCTCGACCTTGGTGACGGGCACCCCGGCCGCGGCGATCTTCGACGCGGTGGAGCCGGTGGAGACGAGCGCGACGCCCGCCTCATGCAGGCCGCGGGCCAGCTCTTCCAGTCCCGTCTTGTCGTAGACGCTGACGAGCGCACGACGGATCGGCCGCTGGGTCGTGGTCGGTTCGTTGCTGTTCGCGCTGTCTGCGGTCTCTACGCGCTCTGCGGCGGTCACTGGATTGTTACCTTTCGTCCCTCAATGCGGTAGCCGTGCCGGGCCAGGCGCCCCACGACGTCGACGAGCAGCTGACGCTCGACTTCCTTGATCCGCTCGTGCAGAGCGGCTTCGTCCTCCCCGTCCCGGACCTCCACGACACCCTGGGCGATGATCGGCCCGGTGTCCACGCCGCCGTCCACGAAGTGGACCGTGCAGCCGGTGACCTTCGCGCCGTAGGCGAGGGCGTCCCGTACGCCGTGCGCGCCGGGGAAGGCGGGGAGGAGGGCGGGGTGGGTGTTGATGAACCGGCCGCCGAAACGGTCGATGAAGCTCTTCCCGACGATCTTCATGAACCCGGCGGACACCACGAGGTCCGGCGCGTGGGCGGCGGTCGCGGCGGTGAGGGCGGCGTCCCACTCCTCACGGCTGGCGTGGGCCTTGACGGGGCACACGAAGGTGGGGATCCCGGCCTTCTCCGCCCGTTCCAGGCCGGCGATGTTCTCGCGGTCCGCGCCGACGGCGACGACCTCGGCGCCGAATCCCTCGGCTCCGCCGGGATGGGCTTCGATGGCGTCGAGCAGGGCCTGGAGGTTGGTGCCGGAGCCGGAGACCAGCACGACCAGGCGGGAGGCGGGCATGGGAGGCCCTTTCTTACGGGAATGCCGTTGTTCGTCTTGTGTGGTCGTACGAAACTACGACGTGCCGACTCATGGGCAACCGTACGAAGCCACCGACCGCCTGCAACGATACCTGTACACCCGACCGCCCCCGAGGGACGGGGGGACGGGCGAGCGGTAGCGTCTGGCATACAAGCCGCGCACGCCGCGGAGCGCGCCGCAGGGCGCGGCACGCGCCGCGACCACGACACAGGGGAAGTAACGCACTCGATGCCGGACCGCCGTCAGCCCGACTCCTCGACCGACGACAACCCCTTCGCGGCGCCCCCCGAGGGCCGGCCCGACCAGCCGTGGAAGCCGCGCGGCGGCGCCCCCGGCGGCGGCCCCGGCCCCGGCGGAGGTCCGGGCGGCGGCCCCGGGGGCCCCGGCCAGGGACCCGGGCAGGGACCCGGAGGCGGTCCGGGCGGCGGCCCCGAGGGCGGTCCGGCGCGCTGGGACCCGATGGACCCGGTCCAGCGGCGGGCCCGGTACGCGCTGCTGGCGGGCATGTGGGGCTTCTTCTTCGGCATTTTCGGGATCCCGTCGATGGGTCTCCTGCTGGGCGCGCTCGCCATGTACTGGGGCATCAGCGCACTGCGGGGCCGCCCCGCGACCGACGCCGAGAAGGCTTCGGCGGCGGTGGCCGGCACCCCGCCGAAGCCGGACGGCCTGGCCGCCCTCGGCCCCGCGGCCCGCCCGCAGCGGGCGGCGGCGGTCAGCGGCCTGGTGACGGCCTCGCTGGCGCTGCTCCTCGCGGCGAGCTCATACGCCCTGCAGATCGCGTACAAGGACTTCTACGTCTGCCGCGACGACGCCCTGACCCGCACGGCGGAACTCCAGTGCAACACCCTGCTCCCGGACAACGTCGTGGGTGACGTCCTCAAGGTCCAACGCTGACCCGTGGGCGCCGCGATCAGGATCTTCAGGCTCTTCCGCTACCAGCCGTGCGGACACGAGCTGCTCGTACGCGTCGCCCGGCCGGCCGCCCCGAACGCCGCCCAGGGGGCGCTGGACGCCGCCGACGACGAAGCCGACTCGGCGACGGAACGTCTCCGCACCCGGTGGGAGCAGCGGCACCTGCGGTCCGCGTGCCCGCACCGGCACACGTCGAGCCTGGTCGCCGAGATGCAGGAGGAACCGGTCGGGGAGGACCTCTTCGGCCCGGGCGGCCGCCTGCTCGGGGTCTGGGTGGCGGGAACGAAGTACGGCGCGCCGTGGGTGGTCCTCGGAACCGCGCCGACCGAAGACGGGTTCTGGCACCGGGTCCAGGACGACCCCGCCCTGCTCGGCCTCGGCCCCCTGGCGCCCGCCGAACTGCACCACGTCCATTTCCTCACCACCGAGGACGGCCCCTCACCCCGCCCGTCCTGACGCGACGCCCCACGGCGACCGCCACCGCCCGACCGGGATCAGGGCCCCGAGGGGCCCGACACCTCCGCCCGCGCACCGACCCCCGGCCACCCGCGACCGCGTGACGCCCCTGGGCCGCGCCGGTCGCCCGGGTCGCGCCGACCGGCCGGACGCGGCCGGTGCCGTGGACCGCAACGCCCACCCGGCCTGATCGGGCTCCCCCTCGCACGGGCGTGAGCGCCCGGGGCGCGAGGCCGGAGCGGGGCATCCCTCGGGTCCCGCCGCACGCCCGGCGGGAGTTCACGGACGCCCCCTGGGCCGTCCCTGGGCCCGGAGCGCCGGGCTCCACCGATCACAGGCGCGTGAACGGCCGGGGGGCGCCGACGGCACCGGGGGTGCCCCGCCCGGAGCCCCGGTCGAAGCGGTCACCGGGGGCTCGGACACCGGCTCCCGGGGACCCGGCGGACGCGGCCCGGGGGCCGGGCAGGTCCCGGTACCGAAACACGGGCGGGCCCGGGCCACCGGCGCAGGGGACGGCGACGCGAGTGCCGGGTGCGGCGCCCCGCACAGCGGTGGGGCGCCCGATGCCCCGACGACGCGGCGTCGCGGACGCCCTCCAGGGGGCCGGGCCGCCGGACGCCCCCGACCACCCGCGCGGGAGCGGCCGGGGGCGCGGGGCCGTCAGTCCTCGGGGGGCCGGCGCGACAGGATCCGGGCGCCCGCCACCGGGGGCAGCAGGGGTGCCGAGGGGGGCGCGACCGTACGGGCCGGGGACGCGAGCGGACCGGCCGCCGGGTCGGCGGCAGCCCGGTGCTCCGCCTGCACCGGCCGCACCGCCACCGGGTCCGAGGGCTCCGGTGCCCGGAGCGCCGGGACCGGCCCCGGGGTCAGGGGCGGAGCGGGCGCCGGGGCCGGGGGCACGGGCCACCCGGGGTAAGGCGGCGCGGGAGGGGCCTGGTCCCGGGGCTGCGCCTGGGCGCGGAACGAAGCCGCCGCCGGGACTGCGGGCGAACCCGGGGCCGGGGCCGCGCCCGGGGCCGGCTGAGGCCGGGGCGGGGGCTGCGCCGCAGGTGCGCGGCGGGACGGTGTCGGCGGAACCAGGGGCTGGGACGCGTTGCGGAGGGCCGCCCAGCGGAGTTCCCGTACGCCCGAGTCGTGCCAGGTGTCCCCCGCCGCCTCGGCGGCCGCCCCCCGGGCCGGCCGCGTCCGCCATGCGTGCACCCCGACCGCCAACGGCACCGCCAGCGCCAGCGTCCACGCCGCCGCCGCACCCCCGACCGCCCACCACACGGGCCCGAAGCTCGCCAGCGCCGCCGTTCCCATCGGGCCGCCGGACACCGCCGCCAGACCGGCCATCGCCAGCCCGCACACCAGCGCACCCAGCGCCGCCGTCAGCGCGGTCTCCCCGTACGAGACCTCCCGGGCCCGCCGTACCGCGAACCATCCCACCGCCAGCCCGGCGGCCACCGGAACTCCGGCCGCCGCCCACGTCACCGGCGTCCCCGGCCCCTCCGGCGGCAGCGCCGCCAGCAGCGGGAACCTCGGCAGCGCCGCCGCGCCGTCGAAGCCGAGCGGGGTCGCCGTCGCGCCCGCGCCCAGCGCGAAGCCGGGACCGAGCCCGTAGGCCGCACCCCACACCATCGCGTTCGGGATCAGCGCCAACGCCAGCAGCAGGACCGCGAACCGCCCCGACCACACCCCGGTCAGCGTCAGGAACGACGACTGCACCTCCGCCCCGTGCCACGCCAGCGAGGCCCCCACGAGCAGGGTGCCGCCGCCCAGCAGGACCAGTACCCCGGCCGCCCCGGAGCGCAGCGCCAGCGCGTAGCGGGGGCGCGTGACGGCCTTCCGCACGCCCCTCGGAACCCAGTCGGGCAGCGGCCCCAGCGGCCGCCTCTTGGCGGTCCACACCCCGACGGCGGCGGCGAGCACCGCCACCAGGGGCAGGTGCCAGGCGGCGCTGAGCGGATCGGCCGGCATCGGCCCGCCCGCCGCGTACACCGTGGCCAGCGCCCCCACGGTGAGGTAGCCGCAGGTCACCGCGGAGAACACGGCGCCGGCCGGCAGCACCTCCTCCCCGTCCGCCCCGGCCGCGTCCCCGGAGGCGCTGCCGAGCCGGGCCGCCCGCCGCATCAGCAGGACGGGCAGCGCCACCAGCAGCAACGGCGTCACGCCCACGGGTGCGGGCACCCCGGAGAGGGTTTCGTAGCGGACGAGCTCCGTCCCGTGGGCCATCAGCCACAGGCCGGCGGCGAGGTGCAGCGCACCGCCCGGGCCGCTGTCCGGATAGGGGGAACTGATCCACAGCACGATCACGAGCACGGCGAGGAAGCCGAGCCCCAGTCCGGCGGCCACGGCGCCGCCCAGCACGCAGGCGGCGGCCGCCGGAGAACGGCGCCGCACACCGGGGCGCGGGGCCGCCGGCAACGGGGTCCCGAGTTCGGTCACTTGGGTCACCCCGCCATGGTGCCAACGACACGCGCTATGGGCGGGTAACAGGCGAATGCCCGTGGTGTCGCTCAATATACGTTTATGTACTTTTTCGCCCAAGGCTGCCGGGTCGCGGGGAGTGTGGCATGACACAAGGCGTCGATACGACCTCCGGCTCGGAACTGGGCCTGCCCTCACCCAAGGAGCGCCGCAGGCTCCGCGAGGCGGGCGAACTGACCCACGAGGAGGTCGCGGAGGCCCTGGGGGTCACCGCGGCCACGGTCCGCTCCTGGGAGTCGGGCCGTACCGAACCGCGCGGGCGCAAGCGCGAGGTGTACGCCGAGATCCTGGCCCGTCTGGCGGCGGTCGACGCCGTCCTGGCGGCGGACCCGCCCGACGCGCGCCGCGCCGCGACCGCGCCGCCGCACCCCCCGGAACCCCCCACACCGCCCGGGCGCGCCCCGGCCGCCCCCTTCGCCGGCTGGGCTCCGCGTTCCACCGGCGGCGCACGGGCCTCCGCCGCCGGGGGCCAGGGCCGGCCCGCAGGGTCGGGCACCCGGCCCAAGGCGGCGGCCAAACGGGCCGCCAAGCCGCCGGCCGGCGCGGCCCGCCACGAGACGAAGGCCCCCGTCCGGACCGGAGGCGGCAGTTCCGCCGGCGGCCCGCCGCCCTCGCCCCCGCCGTCCGCTCCACCCCCGGCCGCCCGGCCGACCACCCCGCCCGCGGACTCGACCGGACCCGCCGACGCGCCCGGACCGGCGGCGCCAGCCGGGGCACCCCCCAGCACGCCCGCGCACCCGGGATCCGGAAGCCAGGCATCCGGGCCGCGTGCGCCCGAGCCCCACACCACCGACGCCCCGGCCCCCGAAGCCCGGACCCGTGCCCACCCGACCCCTGACGCCCCGGCACCTGAGGCTGCGGCACCTGACACCGCAGAACCTGACGCGCCGGAACCTGACATCCCGGCACCCGAAGCCGAAGCGCCCGAGGCCGGTGCACCTGAAGCCGGTGCACCCGAACCGCACCCGCTCGAACCGCACCCCCTCGAACCGCAGCCGCCCGAGGCCCGGGCGGCGGAGGCGGACCGGTCGGGGGTGCTCGGCCCCGTCCAGGCCTTCGACTCCCTCTACGCCTACGCCGCCCCCGCCTTCATCCGGCAGGCCTACCTGCTGACGGCCCGCCGCGCCCTCGCCCACGAGGCGGTGGAGCGGGCCTTCCAGCAGGCCTGGGACCGCTGGCCCGAGGTGGCGGTCGACCCCGACCCGGTCGGCTGGGTGCGCGCGGCCGTGTACGAGTACGCCCTCTCGCCCTGGCACCGGTTCCGCCGCGCCCACCGGCACCCCGACAAACCGCCGGCCGAGCCCGCCGACCGGATCGTGCTCGACGCGCTGCTCGCGCTGCCCCCGGTGCACCGCCGGACCGTACTGCTCTACGACGGCGTCGGCCTCGACCTGCCCGACACCGCCGCCGAGACGGAGGCGAGCACCCCGACCACGGGGAACCGCCTGCTCAACGCCCACGCCGAGCTCTCGGGCCGGATCCCCGAGATGGCCGGCCTGCCGCCGGAGGAACAGTCCGCCCTGCTGCGCGAACGGCTCGGCGCGGTCGTGCCCTCCGTACGGCTGGAGCCGCGCCCCGCGGCCGTCGTGCGCGCCGCCGGGGAGAACCGCGGCCGGCGCTGGACCCGGGCCGGGCTCGTCATGACCGCGCTGATCGCCGTGGCGACGGCCTACACCACCGCGACGGCGCCGAGGGAGTACGAGCCCCCGGCCTCGCCCGCGCGGAGCGTGACCGGGGTCCCGCCGCACAGCGGCCCCCAGCGGCTCACCGAGCAGAGCCGGGAGCTCCAGGACAAGCTGCGCGCCGATCCCGCCGCCGGGCCCGCACGGGTGTCGCCCAGTACGGAATGAGGAACGGGCGTGGCCCGCACCCCGAGGGGTGCGGGCCACGCCCGTGCTGTTCCGCTGCCGTCCGTCCGTACGCCGGTGCGCGCCCGTACGTCCGTCCGGCGACCGGTTACTTGGCGGCGTTCAGGATCTCGCGCGCCAGCTTCGCGGTCTCGGTCGGCGTCTTGCCGACCTTCACGCCCGCGGCCTCGAGGGCTTCCTTCTTGGCCTGTGCGGTGCCGGAAGAACCGGAGACGATGGCGCCGGCGTGGCCCATGGTCTTGCCCTCGGGGGCGGTGAAGCCCGCGACGTAGCCGACGACCGGCTTGGTGACGTTCTTCGCGATGAAGTCCGCCGCACGCTCCTCGGCGTCGCCGCCGATCTCGCCGATCATGACGATGAGCTCGGTGTCCGGGTCGGCCTCGAAGGCCTCCAGGGCGTCGATGTGCGTGGTGCCGATGACCGGGTCGCCACCGATGCCGACGGCGGAGGTGAAGCCGATGTCGCGCAGCTCGTACATCATCTGGTAGGTCAGCGTGCCCGACTTGGACACGAGACCGATCTTGCCGGGCTTGGTGATGTCGCCCGGGATGATGCCGGCGTTGGACTGGCCGGGGGTGATCAGACCCGGGCAGTTCGGGCCGATGATCCGGGTCTTGTTGCCCTTGGCGGTCGCGTACGCCCAGAAGGCGGCGGAGTCGTGCACCGCGATGCCCTCGGTGATGACGACGGCCAGCGGGATCTCGGCGTCGATGGCCTCGACGACGGCGGCCTTGGCGAAGGCCGGCGGGACGAAGAGGACGGAGACGTTGGCGCCCGTCTTCTCCATCGCCTCGGCGACGGAACCGAAGACCGGGACCTCGGTGCCGTCGAAGTCGACGGTGGTGCCGGCCTTGCGCGGGTTCACGCCGCCGACGATGTTGGTGCCGTCAGCCAGCATCAGCTTGGTGTGCTTCATGCCCGTGGCACCGGTCATGCCCTGGACGATGACCTTGCTGTCCTTGTTGAGGAAGATAGCCATGTGAGTCTGTGACCTCTGCCCTTACTTCGCAGCCGCGAGCTCGGCGGCCTTGTCGGCCGCGCCGTCCATGGTGTCCACGCGCTGCACCAGCGGGTGGTTGGCGTCCGACAGGATCTTGCGACCCAGCTCGGCGTTGTTGCCGTCGAGGCGGACGACGAGCGGCTTGGTGACCGCCTCGCCCTTGTCCGCGAGCAGCTGGAGCGCCTGGACGATGCCGTTGGCGACCTCGTCACACGCGGTGATGCCACCGAAGACGTTGACGAACACGGACTTGACGTCCGGGTCGCCGAGGATGATCTCGAGGCCGTTGGCCATGACGGCGGCGGAGGCGCCACCGCCGATGTCGAGGAAGTTGGCGGGCTTGACGCCACCGTGGTTCTCACCGGCGTACGCGACGACGTCGAGGGTGCTCATGACGAGACCCGCGCCGTTGCCGATGATGCCGACCTCACCGTCGAGCTTCACGTAGTTGAGGTTCTTCGCCTTGGCGGCGGCCTCGAGCGGGTTCGCGGCCGCGTGGTCCACGAACTCCTCGTGACCCGGCTGGCGGAACTCGGCGTTCTCGTCGAGGGAGACCTTGCCGTCGAGCGCGATGATGTCGCCGTTGGCGACCTTCGCGAGCGGGTTGACCTCGACGAGGAGCGCGTCCTCGGCGATGAAGGTGGCCCACAGGGTCACGAGGACCTCGGCGACCTTCTCGGCGACCTCGGCCGGGAACTTCGCCAGGGCGACGATCTCGCGGGCCTTCTCGATGGTGACGCCCTCGTTGGCGTTGACCGGGACCTTCGCGAGGGCCTCGGGGGTCTTCTCCGCGACCTCCTCGATGTCCATGCCGCCCTGCACCGAGGCCATCGCCAGGAAGGTGCGGTTGGTCCGGTCGAGGAGGTACGAGACGTAGTACTCCTCGAGGATCTCGGGAGCGGTCTCGGCGATCATCACCTTGTGGACCGTGTGGCCCTTGATGTCCATGCCCAGGATGTCCGTCGCACGGGCGACGGCCTCGTCCGGGGTGGCGGCGAGCTTGACGCCGCCGGCCTTGCCGCGGCCGCCGACCTTCACCTGCGCCTTGACTACCGACTTGCCGCCCAGCTTCTCGGTGGCCTCGCGAGCCGCCTCAGGCGTGTCGATGACTTCACCGGCCAGCACCGGTACACCGTGCTTGGCGAAGAGGTCCCTCGCCTGGTACTCGAACAGGTCCACGCGCGTCCGTCCCTTGTCTTCAAAGATTCGCAGTGATTCGCGGTTGTCTGCTATCTGCGTGGGCGTGCCGCGGAGGGCAACGTGACGGCGCTGTCACAGGGGAGGCGCACACGGTGACCGTGGACGCGGCATGTCCGTCCCGCAGGTTATCCCCGGGGGGCGTAGGTCCCTAAATCGCAGATCACACCTGAGCGGTGATACCTGTCACAGATCGCCTCACGGTTGAACTGCGTCTTCGTGTGATCTGCCGATTTACGGCCGCGTTCCCCGGGGCCCGGCGGCGGCGGTTGCGGAGCGGCCCCGGGACCGCTCCGGAGCCACGCCCGGGCCGGTCAGGGGACCGGCAGGGGCCGCTTCTCCAGCGCCGCCGCCATCACGTCCGGGAACAGGTCCGGGGTGCAGGCGAAGGCGGGGGCGCCGAGGGCCGCGAGCGCCGCCGCGTGTTCGCGGTCGTAGGCGGGGGCGCCCTCGTCGGAGAGCGCGAGCAGGGTCACGAACTCGACCCCGGCGCCCTTCATCGCGGCGACCCGCTTGAGCATCTCGTTGCGTATGCCGCCCTCGTAGAGGTCGCTGATCAGCACGACCACCGTGTCGGCGGGCCGAGTGATCTTCGACTGGCAGTAGGCCAGCGCCCGGTTGATGTCGGTACCGCCGCCCAGCTGGGTGCCGAAGAGCACGTCGACGGGGTCGTCGAGCTGGTCGGTCAGGTCGACGACCGCGGTGTCGAAGACGACCAGACGGGTCGCGATCGACCGCATGGAGGCCAGGACCGCCCCGAAGACGGAGGCGTAGACGACGGAAGCCGCCATCGACCCCGACTGGTCGATGCAGAGGATGACCTCCTTCTTCACCGACTGCGAGGCCCGGCCGTAGCCGACCAGCCGTTCGGGGACGACCGTGCGGTACTCGGGCAGGTAGTTCTTGAGGTTGGCGCGGATCGTCCGGTCCCAGTCGATGTCCCGGTGCCGGGGCCGGCTGATCCGCGCGGACCGGTCCAGGGCGCCCGTGAGGGTGGCCCGGGTGCGGGTCGCGAGGCGCTTCTCCAGCTGCTCCACCACCTTGCGGACGACGGCCCGCGCCGTCTCCTTCGTGGTGTCCGGCATGGCCTTGTTGAGGGAGAGCAGGGTCCCGACCAGGTGGACGTCCGGTTCGACGGCCTCCAGCATCTCCGGCTCCAGCAGCAGCGCGGACAGGCCGAGGCGCTCGATCGCGTCCCGCTGCATGACCTGGACCACCGGGGCGGGGAAGTACGTACGGATGTCCCCGAGCCAGCGCGCCACGTGCGGTGCGCTCCCGCCGAGGCCGGCGGAGCGCTCCCCCGAGGTCCTGCGGGAGCCGGCCGCGCCCCCGCCACCGCCGTACAGCGCTCCCAGCGCGGCGTCCATCGCCGCGTCCCGCCCGGTCAGCGCGCAGCCGGTGCCGTCGGCCTCTCCGCCGCCGAGCACCATCCGCCACCGCCGCAGCCGCTCCGCGTCCCCGCCGCCCTCCGCGACCCCGGCCGCCACCTGATGCTCCGTTCCCGCCATGTCCCCGTCCCTCTCTCCTGGTTCCGCCCTGCCACCACACCTGCCACCCGCCACGGACCCCGCCCGTCCCGTACCACGCCGGACCTGCCCTCGCCGGCCCCGCCCGCCACCGGATCCGCCCGGCGCCGGATCTGCCCGCCACGGGCCCCCACCGGCCTCCCCGCACCGGCCCCGCCTCACTCGCGCCCCTGCCGCCACCGGCCCTGCCCACCAACCACCCCTCCCCGCCCTCACCGGCCTCCCCGCACCGGCCCCGCCTTTCCCGCACCCCTGCCGCCACCGGCTCCGCCGGCCTGCCCACCAACCACTCCTCCCGGCCTGAGGCCTTGCCCCACACCGGCCGCTCTGCCCGTCACCGGGCCCATCCGTCACCGCCCTGACCCGTCACCGGCCCCTCCCTGTCCCGCGCCCCGGCGCTCACGCCGCCCCTGCTCGGCACCCTGCACTGCTGTCGGGGGCCCGCCGACCGCCCGGTCCGGCCGTCACCCGGCCGGCCCTCACCGGCACCGACCACGTACCGCACCGCTTCCCCGGCCGCATCCGGGACGGCCGGGGCAAGCGCCCGCGTCCCGCCCGGCCGACCGTGCCTCAAGCCGGTGCCGGGATCGGGCCGGCCGGGGACGCGGCCCCCTCCTCGGCCGCGGCCAGCAGCATCCGGACCAGCCCGGCCACCGCGTCCGCGCGGGCGGCGTCCAGTTCCGGGGCGAAGCCCGCCGGGGCCCCGGCGGGACCGGCGGCGGCCGACGGTCCGCCCCCGGGTCCGCGCCGCACCAGTTCGCCCAGGGTCCGCTTCACCCCCGGCTCGTACGCCCCGAACGTCCGCCGCAGCAGCGGCAGCACGTCGATGAAGGCGCTCTCCGGCACCGACACCAGCCATGCGTCGATCAGGCCCAGCAGCCGGTCGTCGTGGACGAGCAGCGTGCCGCCGCCCGCGCTCCCCCCGGCGAACCCCTCGATCCAGCCCGCCGCGTCGGCCGGGGCGGACGCCGGTGACAGGGCGAGCCCCATCAGCCGCGCCGTCTCCTCGGCTTCGAGGCGGCCCTCGTCCAGCAGCAGCCGCGCGGCCCGGCCGCGTATCAGCCCGGGCACGCTGTCCCGGCCGGCCAGCGTCCGCAGCACCGCCGACCAGCGCTCGCGCAGCCCCCCGGCCTCCTCCGCGTCCGCCAGCAGGCCGACCGCGCCGTGGACCCCGTCGACGTGCCGGCGCAGCTCCGCCGCCCCGTCGGCGTCCAGCCCGGCCCCGCAGGCGGGCGGCAACGCCACGCAGATGCGCTCGGCCAGCCCGGCGGCGACCGTGCCGAGGGCCGCCGCGTCGGTACCCCGTACGTCCCCGTACCGCAGTGAACGGGCCAGCGCGGGCAGCGCCTTGGCGAGCCGCGCCACATCGGTGTCGAGCGCCGCCCGGTCGGCGAGCGCCTTCAGCACCGCCGGCAGCGCCCGCGACAGCCCGGCCAGCAGGCACCGCTCGGCCAGCGCCGTGACCTCGCCCAGCTCCTCGGCCCCGGCCGCGTCGGCCTCGGCCTTGGCGGTGGCCGCCCCGAGGACGGTGGTGCCCCAGATCCCGGCCTCCGCGACCCGTACCGACAGCTCCGGCTCCCAGCGGAGCCGCCAGGTCTCCCGGAAGGTCCCGGTGCTCCCCCGGGAGGCGACGGGAACGCCCCAGTCGATCCCGAGCAGCCGCAGCCGGTGCAGCAGCAGGGACTTGGCCGCGTCGGTGTCCTTGCGCAGGTCGAGTTCCAGCTCGCGCTGCTGCGCCTCGGCCTTGAGCCGCAGCGAACGCAGGCTGCGGGTGAGGTCCCGCTGGAGCGGTACGACGGGCGCCGCGTCCGGGACCTCGCCGAGGACGTCCCCGACCACGAGCCGGTCCTCGACCAGCGCGAGCGGTACGTCGGAGCCGTCGCACATGACGGCCCTCACCGCCTCCAGGGTCTCCGCGAGTCCCGGCAGCGGGCGGCCGCGCACGGCGGCCAGGGTCCCGGCCAGCCGGACCGCCTCGATGACGTGGGCGGAGGAGACCTGGAAGTCCTCCTCCCGCAGCAGGCCGGCGACCTTGGTCAGCCAGCGTTCCACGGGCCGGTCGCGGGCCGCGAACAGGTGGGCGTACCAGCCCGGGGAGGTGATGCCCGCGCCGTACCCGCCGGCCCGGGCGAGCCTGCGGTGGGTCCAGGGCACCCAGGTGGTCTCCACCTTGACCTTGGGCAGGCCGGCCAGCAGGGCCTTGTCGGCGGCCGCCGTGGTCCGGGCCGCCAGCGCCGGGACGTGCCAGGCCCCGCAGACCACGGCGTAGTCGTCGCCGAACTCCCGGCGGGCGGCCCGCATCCGCTGCCGCATGTGCGCCTCGCGGACCGCGTCGCGCGGATGGCCGCCGTCCCCGTAGGCCTCGCGCAGGGCCCCCATGGCCTCCGCGAGGGCCTCGAACGCGGCCGTCGGGTTCCGGACCGCCCCGGTCCCGCGGTGCTCGACCACGTCCTCCCACCAGCGTTCGGGGTCGTCGTACCCGGCGGTCGCGGCCAGCACCGCGAGCGGATCCAGCCGGACGTCCCCGACTCCCTCCCCGCCGGACTCCCCTCCGGGCACCCCGCCGGACTCCGGGCCGCCCTCCCCTCCGGGCTCCGCGTCCGGGACCGGCACGGCCAGCGTCTGCGCGGCCGGCAGGTCGATGAACCGCACCGGCACGTCCCGGGCCTGCGCCCAGCGGATCGCGACCCACTCCGAGGAGAAGGCGGCCAGCGGCCAGAACGCTGCCCGGCCCGGATCGTCGGCGGCGTGCGCGAGCAGGGCCACGGGCGGGCGCATCCCGGGCTCGGCCGCCAGCGGCAGCAAGGCGTCCCCCTCGGGCGGGCCCTCGATCAGGACGGCCCGCGGCTGCGCCGCGTCGAGCGCGGCCCGCACCGCGCGCGCCGAGCCCGGCCCGTGGTGCCGGACGCCCAGCAGGAGCGGCCCCTTGGCTGCCGGACTCATGCCGAGACCTCCCGGCAGGCGCGGTAGAAGTCCTTCCAGCCGTCCCGCTCGCGGACCACGGCCTCCAGGTACTCCTGCCAGACGACCCGGTCGGCGGCCGGATCGCGGACGACGGCGCCCATGATCCCGGCGGCCACGTCGGACGGGCGCAGGACGCCGTCCCCGAAGTGGGCGGCGAGGGCGAGCCCGCCGGTGACGACGGAGATGGCCTCGGCGGTGGAGAGGGTGCCGCTGGGCGACTTCACCTTCGTACGGCCGTCGCCGGTCACCCCGTCGCGCAGCTCGCGGAAGACGGTGACGACCCGGCGGATCTCCTCCAGGCCCTCGGGCACGGCCGGCAGGTCGAGGGAGCGGCCCATCTGGTCGACGCGGCGGGCGACGATGTCGACCTCGGCGTCCGCGGTGGCGGGCAGCGGCAGGACCACGGTGTTGAAGCGGCGGCGCAGCGCGCTGGAGAGCTCGTTGACCCCGCGGTCGCGGTCGTTGGCGGTGGCGATGAGGTTGAAGCCGCGCACGGCCTGCACCTCCTGGCCGAGCTCCGGTATCGGGAGCGTCTTCTCGGACAGGACGGTGATGAGGGTGTCCTGGACGTCGGCGGGGATGCGGGTGAGTTCCTCGACGCGGGCGGTCATGCCGTCGGCCATGGCCCGCATGACGGGGCTGGGGACGAGGGCTTCGCGGCTCGGTCCGTGGGCGAGGAGGCGGGCGTAGTTCCAGCCGTAGCGGATGGCTTCCTCGGGGGTGCCGGCGGTGCCCTGGACGAGGAGGGTCGAGTCTCCGCTGACGGCCGCGGCGAGGTGTTCGGAGACCCATGTCTTGGCGGTTCCGGGGACGCCGAGCAGGAGCAGGGCGCGGTCGGTGGCGAGCGTGGTGACGGCGACCTCGACGATGCGGCGCGGGCCGACGTACTTGGGCGTGATGACGGTTCCGTCGTCGAGCGTGCCGCCGAGCAGGTAGGTCGCCACGGCCCACGGGGAGAGCTTCCAGCGGGTGGGACGGGGGCGGTCGTCGGCGACCGCCAGGGCTTTCAGTTCGTGGGCGAAGGCGTCCTCGGCGTGCGGTCGCAGGGCTTCTGTACGGCCTTCGTTCTCGGGCGTGGTCATGGTCCCCCTCCAATGCTCTCCAGCCGCTTCCGGCTGCTGCACCCAAGGTGCACCATGCCACTGACAACACCCCCCGCCTGAGCCGTTGTTGCAGGTCAGAGCGATTGTCAGTGGGGGTCCCTACGGTTGTTCCCATGACTGAGCAGGGGGTTCGCTGGACGGCGGAACAGGTACTGGCTCTGGCTCCTGACGATGCGTCACGCAAGGCGGGGGGCAGGCTGGGCGGGGCGGGTCCGTGGTCGCAAATCGGAGGTTCCGCTTCCGGTGCGGTGTGGGGGTTGTGCAAGGGCAGCGGCAGCAAGCCGTACCGGACGGTCGTGGACCTGACGGGCCCGGCGTACAAGTGCTCCTGCCCGAGCCGGAAGTTCCCGTGCAAGCACGCGCTGGGGCTGCTGCTGCTCTGGGCGGCGGAGGGGACGGGGGATCCGGGCGAGGCGCCGGACTGGGCCGGGGAATGGCTGGCGGAGCGGGCGGCCAAGGCCGCCCGGCCGGCGGCCGCGACGGGCAGACCGGTGGACGAGGAGGGGGCGAGACGCCGCGCGGAGCGGCGGGCGGAACGGATCGGCGCGGGCGTCACCGAGCTGGAACAGCGGCTCGTGGACCTGCTGCGCGGCGGTCTGGCCGGCCAGGAGCAGGCGGGGTACGCGGGCTGGGAGGAGACGGCGGCCCGCATGGTCGACGCCCAGGCGCCGGGACTGGCCTCCCGGGTACGGGAGTTGGGGACAATACCCGGTTGCGGCCCCGGCTGGCCCGCCCGGATGCTTGAGGAGTTCGCGCTGCTGCACCTGCTGGACAGGGCCTGGCTGGGGGTGTCCGGGCTGCCGGAGCCGCTGGCCGCGACCGTCCGGAGCCGGGTGGGGCTGCCGTCCTCGGCGGAGGGCCGGACCGTACGGGACCACTGGCTCGTACTGGCCCAGTACGACTCGGCGTCCCCGGACGCCCGGCTCACCACCCGCCGGATATGGCTGCACGGGCTGGAGAGCGGGCGTCCGGCCCTGGTGCTGGACTTCGGACCGCCCGGCCGGCCGCCGGGGCTGGCGCTGCCGGTCGGACTGGTGCTGGAGGCGGAAGCCCGCTTCCGGCCCGGCTCGGCGGGGCTGCGGGCCGACCTGGGGGAACGGTTCGCGGCAGCGGTACCGGCCACCCGGGTTCCGGCCGGGGTGGGCACGGAGGAGGCGCTGGCGGCCTACGGCACCGCGCTGCGGGAGGACCCGTGGCTGGAGTCGTGGCCGGTGGTGCTGGGCCCGGTGATCCCGATACCGGGAGAAGCGGGCGACGGGGGCTGGCAGCTCGCGGACGCCGAGGGGGCTTCCGCACTGCCGGTGAACCTCACCGGAGGCCGTTCGCGGTCGGGACTGTGGCAGCTGGCCGCCCTTTCGGGCGGCGGCCCGGTCACGGTGTTCGGCGAGTGCGGTCACCGCGGGTTCACCCCGCTGACGGCATGGCATCCGCAGGGGGCGGAGCCGGTCGCCCTGGGGTGACCCGGGGCGGGGCGCGGGGGAACGGGGGGCGACGGCGCGGGGGCGCCGCCGCGAAGCAACGAGAAAGCCGGGGGGCTTTGTGAACGACAACCACGCGAGCTGAGGCACGGACCGATCGGAACGCAGACGCTCCGGTCCCGCGGAGGGGGCGGGACCGGAGCACGGAACACGAAGAGGGAGGGGTCCGGTGAACGGCACGGCCGAGGCAGACGAGAAGAAGAAGGACGGGAAGGGGACCGTGGAGTCCGGGGACTGGGAGGAACTGGTCGCCGCCGCGCTGCTCGGGACCGAGCGGCGGGGCGGCTCACCGCAGGCCCTGCTCGACGCGGCCGCCGTGCAGACGCTGCGGCGCCGCGCCGGACTCCGGCCGGCCCCGGCCGCCCGGCTGCCCCGGCCGGCGCCCCTGGACCCGCGTCCGGCACCGCCGGACGCGGCCCGGCGGCGGCTCGCCCAACTACTGGCGGGCCGCACGGGCGCGGGCAGCGGCGGCGGGCGGCGGGGGGCCGCCCCCGATCTGACGGAACTGCTCCCGCAATGGCTCGCCACGGCCGCCCGGCACGGCTACCGGGCGCCGTCGGCGCTGGTCCCGGCGCTGCTCGACGCGGCCCGGGCCCGCACCGACCTGCGCCCGCAGGCGCTGGCCCTGGCCGGGGCCCGGGGCCTGTGGCTGGCCCGGCTCAATCCGGAGTGGCGGTTCGCGCTGCGCGGCGGGACGGGGGGCGCGGGCGAACTGCCCGACCCCGCGGACCGGGAGGCGGTGGGCCGGCTCTGGGAGGAGGGGCTGTTCGCCGAGCGGGTCGCCCTGCTCGGCTCCGTACGGGCGCACGAGGCGGAGGCCGCGCCGCGGCTGCTGGCCACCACCTGGGCCACCGAACGGGCCGAGGACCGGCTGATGTTCCTCGACTCGCTGAGGGCGGGGCTGTCGGAGACGGACGAGCCGTTCCTGGAGGCGGCCCTCGGCGACCGAAGCCGTAACGTCCGGGCGACGGCGGCCGAACTGCTGTCCTCCCTGCCGGGCTCCGCGCTGGCCGGGCGGATGGCGGAGCGGGCGCTGGCCTGCGTCGGCCCGGAGGCGGTGAACCCTCCCGTGGAGTGCGATGCCGGGATGCTGCGGGACGGGGTCGTCAAGCGCCCTCCGGCCGGCCGGGGCGAACGGGCCTGGTGGCTCGGACAGCTCGTGGAGGCGGCGCCGCTGGACTGCTGGCGGGACCGCTTCGGCGGCCTCGGCCCGGCGGAGATCGTGGCGCTGCCGGTGGCGGAGGGCTGGGCGGAGGAACTGCACGCTGCATGGTGCCGGGCCGCCGTCCGGCAGGGTGACGCCCGCTGGTCGAAGGCCCTGCTCGGCTCGGCGTCCGCGCCCCCTGCGGCGGGCCCGGGCACGGCGTCGCTGGCCGAACGGGCGAAACTCCTCGAAACCCTGCCGGAGGGGGAACGGGCCGCGTGGGTGGCCGAGTTCGTACGGGCCCACGGGCTCTCGGAAGCCTTCCAGCTGCTCGGCGTGTGCGTGGTCCCGTGGTCCGGGGCGCTGGGCCGGGCGGTGGTGGAGGCGCTGGACTCCGCGCGGGAGGCGGGCAGCTACCCGTGGAGCTTCAGCGGGGTGATGGGCTTGGCGGAACGCTGCCTGGACCCTGCGGAGGCCTCGCACCTGGAGGCGCTGACCGCCGGCGCGCAGGACCCGCCGGACGCGTCGCCGGGCGCGGCGGCGTACTGGGCGGAAGCCTTCCAACGCCTGGTCGCCACCCTCCGCCTCCGCGCAACCATGCTCACCGAACTCACCCCACCACCCTGACCCCACCTCAATCACCCCGAGGCTGAAGTCGCGGAGCCCGACCCCCACCCCGAGGCCTCCGCCCCCACACCTCAAACGCCGGCGAGGCTGGAGTGGGCCGACGAGGCTGGAATGGGCCGACAAGGCCGACGAGACAGTGGCCCCCGACGCCAGCCGACCACACCACCGGAGCCGGACATGCCGACGGGACTGAAGCGGCCCACCGGACCCATGGGAGCCGCGATCGCCGCGAAGCGGCCGGACCCGGAACCGGCCTGGAACCGTCCCGGGCCGGGGGCGGGGACGGGGTGGGGGGTCGGCCGGGGCTAAAACGTGATTTGTTGGCGCCCTGTCCCGCCCGGCAGACCAAGTCCGGACGAGGCGCCATAAATCATGCCCGCCCCGGCCGACCCCCCACCCCGGCCCCGACCCCGGCCCACCCGCAGCCACCACCCGGCCCAAGACAACAGCCCACCCGCAGCAACCCGGACCCGCCAGGGCAACACCCCGACCACCCGCACCGCCCGGCCAGGGCAAGGGCAAGGGCAACGGCAAGGACCACCCCGAACCCCAACCGGCCAGGTTACTGGCGGACGTTCGCCGTCACCCAGTCCACGATCGCCGTGGTCGTCGCGCCCGGGGTGAAGATCTCAGCCACGCCCTTCTCCTTCAGCGGAGCGATGTCGTCCTCCGGAATGATCCCGCCGCCGAAGACCTTGATGTCCTCCGCCTCCCGCTCCTTCAGGAGTTCCAGCACGCGCGCGAACAGCGTGTTGTGCGCCCCCGACAGGATGGAGAGGCCGATCGCATCGGCGTCCTCCTGGATGGCGGTGTCCACGATCTGCTCGGGGGTCTGGTGGAGGCCGGTGTAGATGACCTCCATGCCCGCGTCCCGCAGTGCACGTGCGATCACCTTGGCGCCTCGGTCGTGGCCGTCGAGACCCGGCTTGGCCACCACCACACGGATCGGACCGGTCACACCCATCGCACTGCCTCCCGAGTGAACGAACGTTAAGTACAGCATTGCGCACACCACCGTTTCGCGGTCAATCACGAGGGGGAAATCACACGTGGGACACCGTTGATTCATCACCGCAGAGTCGCCCCGCCACCGCGCCGACAGCCGCACGGCACGGTGGCGGGGCCGCGTCGGCGGCGCGGCCGTGTCCCCGAGAGGTCCAGGGGAGGGCCGTCCATGGGGCTGTCGATCACGCCGCTGCCCGTGTCACGCACCGGGGCCGCCCTCCGGGCCGCCGTCCTGGAGGCCGTGGTGCTGGCCGGGCACCTGCTGCTGTATCCCACCGGGCTCCGCGAGGAGCCCCCCGCGTCCGGCGGGGCCCAGAACCCGCCCGGCCAGCGGCCGCCCGTACTGCTCCTCCACGGGTTCACCGACAACCGGTCGGTCTTCGTCCTGTTGCGCCGCGCCCTCGGGGCGGACGGCCGGCGCCGGGTGGAGACGTACAACTACTCCCCTTTCACCCGGGATCTGCGGGTCACCGCCCGCCACCTCGCCCGCCGCGTCGAGGAGCTGTGCGAGCGCAGCGGGCAGGACCGGGTGGACCTGGTCGGGCACAGCCTGGGCGGGCTGGTCGCCCGGTACTACGTACAGCGGCTCGGTGGCGATGCCCGGGTGCGGACGCTGGTCACGCTCGGCACCCCTCATTCGGGTACGCGGGTGGCACCCTTCATGGACGCGCACCCCCTGGTCCGGCAGATGCGCCCGGAATCGGAGGTGCTGGCCGAGCTGGCCTCGCCGTCGCCGGGCTGCCGGACCCGGTGCGTGGCCTTCTGGAGCGAGTTCGACGCGCTGATGGCGCCGACGGGGACGGCCAGGATCGAACACCCGGACCTGGATGCGACGAACGTGCAGGTCACCGGGATCGGACACCTGGCCCTGCCGGTGCATCCGGCCGTCATCACCGCCGTCCGGCGCGCCCTGGACGGCGCGGTCAGCGACACCACGGCCACCACCGCCACCACCGCCACGCCAGCCCCCACGGCCCCCACGGCCCCCACGGCCCTCGCGGCCGCCACCTCCCCCGCCCCGACCGCCCCCGCTCCCGTCGAGGGCCAGGGCGCGACGACCGGCACCACCGCCTCAACCGGAACCGACGGGCGGAGCCTGGCCATCTGACTCCCCGACGGCCCCCGCCGCGATCCCGGCGGCCCCGACCCGCGACCCGTGGCGCGCGACCCGCCGCCCACGACCGCTGCTGGAGCCGGGTTCGGCCCTCCGCCCCACCTCAGTCGAACGAATTTCGAACTCAAGGCCAAGGCTCGGTGTTTCCGCGACCGAAAGGCAGCCGAATGCCCCGTTCCCGTGAGAACGGAACCCGCCGAAGATTGTCGTCCCCAGTAACCGCCGGGTACAGTCACGCCACTGCTCTCCTCCGGTGAACCTTGAGTTCCCCGGCCACCCAGGCCCCCCACTGCCGAGGCGAAAGAGAAGTTGGTGAACGACCGCCCGACGTCGGGCCAGTACCCCGAGAACGGGTATGACGGCCTTTCCACCACCACTTTCGCTGGTGACCAGGCATACGTTTCCTACGAAACGCAGGGTCAGGGTTATCAATACGTCGCGGACTACGCGGCTGCCGGGACCTACGACGCCTATGGCGCCTACCAGTCGACCGGTTCGTACGACACCACCGCGTGGGCCGCTCCGGAGACCTACCTGCCGACCGTCCCGAGCCAGAACGTCCCCGACGACGGCACCGGCCAGTGGGACGCGAGCGCCTGGAGCACGTCCGGCTCCGGCTTCCAGCAGGCTCCCTTCGGCTACGACGCCGCCTCCTCGGAGCAGACGGGCCACTGGACCCTCCCCGGCTACGGCCAGGAGACCGGCACCTACGACGCCACCGCCTGGAACGGCAGCGGCGCCGAACCGCCCGCCGGTACCGCGGCCCACGCCTACTCGGGCGTCACCGCCGACGCGGGGGGCTACGGCTACGAGGCCACGACCGTCGTCCCGGTCGTCCCGGCATCGGACCACGCCGAGAACACCGGCAACATCGACAACGCCGATCCGTACGCGGCTCCGTACGGCGGGTCCTACGCCGACCCGTACGCCGACGCCGACGGCGGCCTCCACGCCGCCGAGACCGCCGTCTTCGAGACGGTGCCCCCGCCGGGCCCGAACGAGCCGGTGTTCATCGACGGCGTGCACGACCTCCCCACCCAGGCCATGCCGGTCACCCCGGGCGAGCCGCGCTCCGCGCGCCGGGCCGCCGCGAAGGGAGCCGGCAAGGCCGGGGCCAAGGGCGCCGCCAGGACGAACACCGCCAAGACGGGTGCCGCCGCCGGCGGCAGCAACCGCCGCCGCACCCCGGCCAAGCGGTCCGCCCTGCTGACCGTCGCCGTGCCGTCCGCCTGTGTGATGGGGGTCGCCGGAGTGGCCGCCGCCTCGGTCGGCGGACTCACCGGGGGCGCCGAGAAGCCCGCCGAGGAAACCACCACGATGGCGGCGCCCGATCCCGCCTCGGTGAAGCCGGTCGCGGCGAACAACAAGCTCGACACGCAGCTGGCCGCGCTCAGCGCCGACGCCGGTGACTTCGCGGACCGCGCGAGCCGCACCCAGGAACGCATCGACCTCCGCCAGCGCCAGGAGGAGGAGAAGAAGAAGCGGGCCGAGGAGGCCGCGGCCAAGGAAGCGGCCCGCCCCAAGTTCGCGGTCCCCGTCGCGCAGCACGGCCTCAGTGCCAGCTTCGGGCAGGCGGGCGGCATGTGGATGTCCGTGCACACGGGCATCGACTTCCCGGTCTCCTACGGAACCCCGGTCATGGCCGCCACCGACGGCACCGTGCGCACCCAGTGGAACAGCGCCTACGGGAACATGGCCATAGTGACCTCGCCCGACGGCACCGAGACCTGGTACTGCCACCTCGGCAGCACCAAGATCCGGTCCGGCAAGGTCAAGGCCGGCGAGGTCATCGCCTACTCGGGCAACTCCGGCAACTCCACCGGCCCGCACCTCCACTTCGAGGTCCGGCCGGGCGGCGGGTCCGCGATCGACCCGCTGGCGTGGCTGCGCAGCCACGGCCTGGACCCGAGGTAACCGACACCCTCCGCAGGGGGCGCCGCTCCCCGGGACCCACTTCTGCGGGACCCACTTCTGCGGGACCCGCATCGGCGGGACCCGCGTCAGCGGGACCTTCGGCTAGAGCTTCTGCACCGGTGCGTAGCGCAGCAGCAGCCGCTTCGGCTTGTCGTCACCGAAATCGATGGTGGCCTGCGCGTCCGCGCCGGCTCCTCTGACCTCCATGACCGTGCCCAGGCCGAACTGGTCGTGCGTGACCCGGTCTCCGACGGCCAGCGCGATGACGGGCTTGTCGGCGGCGCGGCGCGTGGCGAACCCCGACGGGCCCCCCTTCGTACGGGACGAGGACAGGAACGCCTCGGGCGAGGTCCCGAAGGTCGCCTTGCCGGAGTTCGAACCGGAGGACCCGTACCCGGAGCCGCGCATCGGCCCGGCCGGCTTCTGGGTGGCTCCCGTCCGCTTCCACTGGAGGTATTCGGCGGGGATCTCCTCCAGGAACCGCGACGGCGGGTTGTACGAGGGGGTGCCCCAGGCGCTGCGCATGCCGGAGCGGGTCAGGTACAGCCGTTCGCGGGCGCGGGTGATGCCGACGTAGGCGAGGCGGCGCTCCTCCTCCAGTTCCTTGGTCTGGCCCAGCGCGCGCATGTGCGGGAAGACCCCGTCCTCCATGCCGGTGAGGAAGACGACCGGGAATTCGAGGCCCTTGGCGGTGTGCAGGGTCATGAGCGTGATGACGCCGCTGCCGTCCTCGTCCTCGTCGGGGATCTGGTCGGAGTCCGCGACGAGCGCGACCTGCTCCAGGAACTCGGCGAGGGTGCCCGGACCCGCGGTGGCGGTGGCGGTGGCGGTGTCTTCGCCGGCCGGGGCGGCGGCTTCGCCGCGCGCCTGCTCGAATTCGAGGGCGACGGCCGCCAGTTCCTGGAGGTTCTCGATGCGGGTCTCGTCCTGCGGGTCGGTGGAGGCCTGGAGTTCGGCGAGGTACCCGGTGCGTTCCAGTACGGCCTCCAGCACCACGGCCGGGCCGGCGCCCGAGTCGACGATGGTGCGGAGTTCCTCCATCAGCACGTTGAACCGCTTGACGGCGTTGGTGGAGCGGGCGGCCATGCCGAAGGCCTCGTCGACGCGCTTCAGCGCCTGCGGGAAGGTGATCTTCTCGCGCATCGCGAGGGCGTCGATCATCGCTTCGGCCCGCTCGCCGATGCCGCGCTTGGGCACGTTGAGGATCCGGCGGAGCGGGACGTTGTCCTCGGGGTTCGCCAGGACGCGCAGGTAGGCCAGGACGTCCCGGACCTCCTTGCGCTCGTAGAAGCGGACGCCGCCGACGACCTTGTAGGGCAGTCCGACACGGATGAAGATCTCCTCGAACACGCGCGACTGGGCGTTGGTCCGGTAGAAGATCGCGACGTCGCCGGCCTTGGCGTCACCGGCGTCGGTGAGGCGGTCGATCTCGTCGGCGACGAACTGGGCCTCGTCGTGTTCGGTGTCGGCGACGTAGCCGGTGATCACGGCGCCGGTGCCGGCCTGGGTCCACAGGTTCTTGGCGCGGCGGTTCTCGTTGCGCTCGATGACCGCGTTGGCGGCGGACAGGATCGTCTGGGTGGAGCGGTAGTTCTGCTCCAGCAGGATCGTCGTCGCGTCCGCGTAGTCCTCCTCGAACTGGAGGATGTTGCGGATGGTCGCGCCGCGGAAGGCGTAGATCGACTGGTCGGCGTCACCCACCACGCACAGTTCGGCGGGCGGCAGGTCCGGGTAGCCGGTGCCGACCAGCTCGCGCACGAGCGTGTACTGGGCGTGGTTGGTGTCCTGGTACTCGTCGACCAGGACGTGGCGGAACCGGCGGCGGTAGTGCTCGGCGACCTCGGGGAACGCCTGGAGCAGGTGGACCGTGGTCATGATGATGTCGTCGAAGTCGAGGGCGTTGGCCTCGCGCAGCCGGCCCTGGTACATCGCGTACGCCTGGGCGAGGGTCTTCTCGAAGCCGTCGGCGGCCTGCCCGGCGAAGGCGTCCTCGTCGATCAGCTCGTTCTTCAGGTTCGAGATCTTGGCGTTGAAGGACTTGGGCGGGAACTTCTTCGGGTCCAGGTCCAGGTCGCGGCAGACGAGCGCCATGAGGCGCTTGGAGTCGGCGGCGTCGTAGATCGAGAACGACGAGGTGAAGCCGAGGCGCTTGGACTCGCGGCGCAGGATGCGGACGCAGGCGCTGTGGAAGGTGGACACCCACATGGCGTTCGCGCGCGGTCCGACGAGGCCTTCGACGCGTTCCTTCATCTCGCCGGCGGCCTTGTTGGTGAAGGTGATCGCCAGGATCTGGCCGGGGTGGACGTTCCGCGCGGACAGCAGGTGGCCGATGCGGTGGGTGAGCACCCGGGTCTTGCCGGAACCGGCGCCCGCCACGATGAGCAGGGGCGATCCCGCGTGCACCACGGCGGCGGCCTGCTCCTCGTTCAGTCCTTCGAGGAGCGTCGCCGGGTCGATGACGGGCTTGGGCGCGCCGTCCCGGTAGTACGCGTCGCCGCTCATGGGTACGTCGAAGCGGCCTCCGAAGAGGTCGTCGGCGTCCGGCTCCGGGGCCGCGTGCTCCTCGGGTGGCGGCGGGACCTCGTCGGAGGGGGTGAGGTCCGCCAGGAAACTGTCGTCAAAGAGGCTACTCATCGCCTTCCGAGTCTAGGGGGCGGGACTGACAGCCGGTCCCGTCCCACGGAATCCGGCGGGATTCCGGGGTCCCGGCACGCCGGGGTGGGGCCCTGGTGCGGGGCGTCGCCGGGGACAGCTGTCCTGCAGGTACAGCGGTCCGGTGGGGTGGCGGCCTTCGTCCGGCGGCCGGCGGTTCACCGGCGGGCGGGGCGGGTCAGGGCGGGGCGGTACGAGTGGGGCGGAGCGTGGCGGTGGCCCGCCGCGTCAGCCGGCGTTCACGATCCTGGTGGCGGGAACCGCGGAGGCGGTGGGGGCGACGGCGGTGATGCCGAGGGTGAGGGCGAGAACCGCGGCGGCCCGAACGAGTCCAGTGCGCATGACGAAGGTGTCCTTCCGGTACGAGGTGAGGTGCTGGGCGTTCCTCCCCGTCGCCTGCCGTACGTCCCGCGGTGACGTCTCTTCGGCTTCGAGGTGGTGTCCGCGGGGTTTCCCCCGGTGACGTGCACCAGCTTCGCCTGTCGGCGGAGGCCGCGGAAGGGTGGCCGGCGGGACCGAAGCGGCCACGGCCAGTTCCGTCCCGCAGCCCTGTTCCCCCGGCCGCCGAGGCCCCCATCGGGGGCCCTCCGCCGGCGTCGAGGTCCCCCGTCGGGAGGCGGGAGGGCACCCCGTACGCTCGACCGCATGGACGTACTCATCGATGTCTTCGTCGGCCTGCACATCATCGGGATCGCCTCGCTGCTGGGCGGCTTCCTGACCCAGATGAAGGCGATGAGCGCCGGCACGGCCCGCTTCGTGCCCGCGATGCTGCACGGCGCGCTGACCATGCTCGTGACGGGCGTCCTGCTCGTCGGCTTCCGCGAGATGGGCGACGGCCCCGCGCTGAACAACGTCAAGATCGGCGTGAAGCTCGCGGTCCTGTTCGTGATCCTGGCCCTCGTCTACGTCAAGCGCGACGACGAGCACGTCGACAAGCGCCTCTTCGCGACGGTCGGCGGACTGACCATGGTCAACATCTTTATCGCCGTCCTCTGGCACTGACCGGTCAAGCACGGTCGGAGACGGCCACTTCGGACCATCTCGTCATCGTCCCGTGACCTTCGGGTCTAGCGTCCTCCCCCAAGACCGACGGAAGGACGTGAGGCCCCCGTGGCCAGTCATCGAAAGCCCAGGCAGCGCCCGTTCAGCGGCGGCACCGTACGGACCGCCGCCACGCTCGCCCTCGCGGGCGCTGCCACCACCACCGCCTTCGAAGGCACTTCCCACGCCGACCCCACGCCGACCCCCGCCCAGGTCAAGGCGGACGTCGACCGGCTGTACGAGGAGGCCGAGGCCGCGACCGAGCGGTACAACGGGGCGAAGGAGCAGGCCGACGAGGCCGAGCGGGCGCTGACCGGCCTGCGCGAGGAGTCCGCCCGCCGCGCGGACCGGCTGAACACCGCCCGCACCTCGCTCGGATCGCTCGCCGCCACCCAGTACCGCAGCGGCGGCCTGGGTCCCGCCCTCCAGCTGGCCATGGCCACCGATCCGCAGGACTACCTCGACCGGGCCTCGCTCCTGACCCGGGCCGGCGAGCGCACCGCCGCCCACGTGTCCTCGGTGCGCCGCGGTCTCGACGACGTGGGCAGGCTGCGCGACCAAGCCGCCGGACGGCTCGCGGACCTGCGCGCCCGGCAGGGCGAGATCGCCCGGCACAAGGCCACCGCCGAGGCCAAGCTCAGCACCGCGAAGGGCCTGCTGGCCCGGCTCACCGCCGAGGAGCGGGCCGCGTACGAGGCACGGACCGGGACCGGGACCGCCCACGCCGATACCCCCCGTACGCCCGGTACTCCCCCGCCCCCGGCGCCCGCCGACGGCTCCCGCGCGGCCCGGGCCGTGGCCTTCGCATACGGGGCGATCGGCAAGCCGTACGTCTGGGGCGCGACGGGGCCGGGCTCCTTCGACTGCTCCGGTCTGACGCAGGCGGCGTGGCGTGCGGCCGGGGTGTCCCTGCCCCGCACCACCTACACGCAGATCAACGCCGGGCAGCGCGTGTCGCGCGGCCAACTGGCCCCCGGTGACCTGGTCTTCTTCTACTCCGGGGTCACGCACGTCGGCATGTACGTCGGCAACGGCCAGATGATCCACGCCCCGCGCCCCGGTTCCACGGTCCGGCTCGCCCCGGTCGACTCCATGCCCTGGGCGGGCGCCTCCCGCCCCGCATGAACACGGCCGCGGCTACGGCGCCTTGACGGTCCTGCTCAGCCAGTCGAAGGTCTGCGGGAGCTGCTTCGACCAGGAGTCGAGGTTGTGGCCGCCGGTCACCTTCTCCGCGTGGACCACGGTCGGGTTCTTCGCGATGCCCTTGAGGTCCGTACCGGACAGGTAGCCGTCGTGCTCGGCGCCCGACATCCACAGGGACACGGGCGGCGGGGTGGGCGCGGAGCCCAGCAGGTGCTTCAGGTTGTGGGTGCGGCGCAGTTCCGGGTCCTGGGCGACCAGCGAGGAGGGTTCCTGGCCGGGGTCGTTGTAGCCGGACAGCGAGACGGCCGCGCCGTAGCGGTCGGGGTGGAGGATCGCCAGCTTGGCGGCGCAGTACGCGCCGGCGGAGTACCCGGCCACGCCCCAGGTGCGGGCCTCGTCCGAGGTCCGGAAGTTGTCGGTGACCATCTTGCGGACGTCGACGCTGAACCAGCTGTCGGCGTTGACCTTGCCGGGGAGGTTGGCGCAGCCGGTGTCGGCGTTGCCGAGGAGCATCGCGCGCGGCGAGACGAGGATGAACGGCTGGACCTTGCCGCTCTTCATGAGCGGTTCGAGGACCTCGTGGGCCTTGAGCCCCTGGAACCAGGACTTGCCCGTCCCGGGGATGCCGGGGATCAGTTCGACCACCGGGAACTTCTTGTCCTTGAAGGCGGGGTCGTCGTACTGCGGCGGCAGCCACACCATGACGTCGCCCTTGACGCCGGAGATCTTCCCGTCGAGCTCGGTCTTCTGCACGCGTCCGCCGAGGCCGTCGACGGGTTCGAACTTCTGCCGGACCTTGGGCTCTTCGCGGACCTGTTCGGCCTTCTTCCCGCCGAGCCCGTCGGGGCCGAGGTCGGGGGCGGCGGTGACGTAGGAGCCGGTGCCGAGGAGGTCGCTCCAGGAGGTGTAGAAGTTCATCTCCCGGTTCACCGCGACGAACACCAGCACCACGGCCGTGACCTGGGCGAAGACCACCATCAGGGCGCGGGTGGCGACGCGTGCGGCGGCGGGGCCGCGCACCTTGCTCCACACGGCCAGCGGCAGGACGACGGCGATCGCGGTCAGGGCGACCGCGACCGCGAAGAAGGGGGTCCCCGTCAGGCTCATCACGCCCCCCAAGAGGGCGGACCGCCGTCCCCCGGTTGCGCCGCCCGCCTGCGGTGTGGATCACATCGCGGGCGGGCGGCGCGGCGGTGCGTCAGACCAGGCGGCGGGCCGTGGCCCAGCGGGTCAGCTCGTGGCGGTTGGACAGCTGGAGCTTGCGCAGGACCGCCGAGACGTGCGATTCGACGGTCTTCACCGAGATGAACAGCTGCTTGGCGATCTCCTTGTACGCGTAGCCGCGGGCGATCAGCCGGAGCACCTCGCGCTCGCGCTGGGTGAGCCGGTCCATGTCCTCGTCCACGGGCGGCGCGTCCGTCGACGCGAAGGCGTCCAGGACGAAGCCGGCCAGCCGGGGCGAGAACACCGCATCGCCGTCCTGCACCCGGAACACCGAGTCCACCAGGTCGGTGCCGGTGATCGTCTTGGTGACGTACCCGCGGGCGCCGCCCCGGATGACGCCGATGACGTCCTCGGCCGCGTCCGACACCGACAGGGCCAGGAACCGCACCGGGTTCTCGGCCGCCGCCATCAGCGGAGCGCAGCGCCGCAGCACCTCGACGCCGCCGCCGCCGGGCAGGTGCACGTCCAGGAGCACCACCTCGGGGCGGGTGGCCGTGATGACCGTGACGGCCTGGTCGACGTCGGCGGCCTCGCCGACGACCTCGACGCCGGTGCGCGCGGTCTCCCCGATCTCGGCCTGTACGCCGGTGCGGAACATCCGGTGGTCGTCGACGAGCACCACCCGGACCCGCCTGGTCTCCGTCACCGCGTTGTCCTCGGTCATGCCGCCCTCTCCATCTCCAGCTCGACTTCCGTGCCGCCGTCGGGCGCGGACCGCAGCCGTGCGGTCCCGCCGTTGCGCTGCATCCGGCCGATGATCGATTCTCGTACGCCCATCCGGTCGTCCGGTACGGCGTCGATGTCGAAGCCCGGTCCGCGGTCGCGTACGGACACGAAGACCGTGTTGCCCTCGACCTCCGCGTAGACCTGTACCGGGCCCCCCTCGCCACCGTACTTGGCCGCGTTGACCATTGCCTCGCGCGCGGCCTGGATCTGTGCGGCCAGCTTCTCGTCGAGGGGGCAGTCGCCGACGACGACGACCTCGATGGGGACGCCGTGGTGGTCCTCCACCTCGGCGGCGGTCTTCTTCACGGCCTCCGCGAGGGTGGCGGGCTCCTCGGCCTCGTCCTTGCCGGTGCCCTCGGGCTTGTACAGCCAGTTCCGCAGTTCGCGTTCCTGGGCGCGGGCGAGGCGGCGGACCTCGCCGACATCCTCGGCGTTGCGCTGGATCAGGGTCAGGGTGTGCAGCACGGAGTCGTGTACGTGGGCGGCGACCTCGGCGCGTTCCTGGGCGCGGATGCGCATCAGGCGTTCCTCGGAGAGGTCCTGGGTCATCCGGATCAGCCAGGGTCCGGCGAGCAGGGCGACGCCGACGAGGACGGCGAGGGTGGCGGTGAGGACGTTGCCGAGCTGGGCGGCGGAGCCCCGTACGACGATGAAGACGGTCAGGCCGACGCCGACGAGGGCGACGCCCGCGAGGGCCCGGACGGCCTGGAAGAGGCGTCCGGGCCGGCCGGCGGCGGCGGCGCTCCAGTGGGCGCGGCGGGCGTTGTCGGCCTGGCGCCAGACGAGGACGACGCCGGCTCCGACGAGCAGGGTCGGCCAGATGTAGCGGCCGTTCGCGCCGCCGACGCGGAGCTGGGAGAAGAAGATTCCCGCGCCGACGGCGAGGGCGATCAGCCCGGAGATCTGCCCCTTGCCGGGCTTGCGCAGCCGGCGGGAGCCGTCGGGGAGGGTCTCGAAGAAGGAGTGGTGTCCGGTGCGGCCGCCCACGCCGAGCGGTACGAACACCCAGAACGCCGCGTAGAGCAGCACCCCCAGCCCGTCTCCGAACATGAACATGCCGAGGAAGGCGAGCCGGACCCAGAGCACGGGCAGCCCGAGGTGCCCGGCGAGGCCGCGCGCGACGCCGCCGAGCATCCGGCCGTCGGCGCTGCGGTAAAGGCGGCGCTGCGGGGTCGCGGGATCGGCGGGGTCCGGTGCGTGGGGGGTGCGGGTGGCGGCTGCTGCGGGCATGTCACCGATGGTCACACGTGCGCGGGACGCGCGGCATCAGGGCATCCCCCCAGTTCTGCCCGGGGGATATCAGGGTTGCGCCAGGGTCGGGCCCGGTGCCGCGGGGCTCCGCGGGCCGTCACCATGGAGCCATGACCGAAGTACACGACGCCCCGCCCGCGGATGCCGGGGCCCCCGCCGCGGCCCCACGGCCTCCCCTGCGCCGCAGCAAGCGCGACAAGGTCCTCGCGGGCGTGTGCGGCGGCCTCGGCCGGTACTTCGACCTGGATCCGCTGGTGTTCCGGATCGTGCTCGGCGTGCTCGCCGTCACCGGCGGCGTCGGCCTGATCTTCTACGGGTTCGCCTGGCTGCTGCTGCCCCAGGAGGGCGAGGAGGACAGCGAGGGCAAACGGCTGCTGACCGGCCGCGTCGAGGGCGCCACGCTGGCGGCGGTGTTCAGCGCGCTGGTGGGCTGCGCCCTGTTCCTGTCGATGATCGACAACGGGGTGATGGGGGTCTTCTCGGTCCTGGTCATCCTGGCGCTCGGCGGGGCCTCGTACTGGTCCCAGCGGCACCGGCACACCTACGCCCCCGAGGCCGAGGCGCCGGCGGCGCACCGGCCGGCGCCGCCGGAGACGCAGGCCCCGCCCGTGCCCGGCAGCCCGTCCTGGTGGCGGGACCCGCTGGTGAAGGACGGTACGACCGGTCCGGTCGGCGCGACCGGCTACCTGTGGGGGCCCGACGACACCCCG
The DNA here is from genome assembly GCF_040611935.1 of Streptomyces sp. NPDC006512. Lineage (NCBI taxonomy): Bacteria > Bacillati > Actinomycetota > Actinomycetes > Kitasatosporales > Streptomycetaceae > Streptomyces > Streptomyces sp. NPDC006512. The sequence continues at coordinate 123,069 of NZ_JBEXPG010000002.1, forward strand.
GCGCCGTCCAAGGGGAAGGCGCGGAAGGAGCCGCGAACGGGCACCCCGGCGGCGGGGCGCGGCGGCGTCGGCGGCCGGGTGTTCGTCCTGGCCCTGCTGGCCGGGGGCATCGGCACCGCCGCGGTGTGGGAGGGCAGCGCCCTCGGGCACGCCCTCCAGGTGGGGCTCGCCTGCGCCCTCACCGTCTTCGGGCTGGGCCTCGCCGTCAGCTCCGTCAAGGGCCGCACCGGCTTCGGCACGGTCCTGCTGGCACTGATCACCGCGGGCCTGCTCGCGGCGGCCACCGCCCTGCCCCGGGAGATCGGCACCGACTGGCGGGAGGTCGCCTGGCGGCCGGCCGCGGTGGCCGACGTACGGCCGTCGTACGCGACGGGCACCGGCCTGGCCACGCTCGACCTGAGCCGGCTGGACGTGCCGAAGGGCACCACCGTGTCCGTCCGCGCGTCCGTCGAGGCAGGACGGCTGAAGGTGGTCCTCCCCCGGGAGGTCACCGCGAAGGCCGTCGTCACGGTCCGGGTCGGCGACATCCAGTTCCCCGGGGACACCGGTGAGGACGTACGGATCAGGAGCGGCGGCGAGACCCGCGGGGCGACGCTGCAACCCTCCCCCGGCACCGAGGCCGGGGGGACGATCGAGCTGCGCCTGAGCGCGGCCGTGGGACAGGTGGAGGTGACCCGTGCGGCGTCATGACTTCCAGCCGGGACGGCTGCTGGCCGGGCTGGTCCTGATCACGGCGGGGGTGCTCTACCTCCTCGACGCGGCCGGCGAGGCCGACGTGCCGTGGTTCCTGGTGGTGCCGATGGCCTTCGGCGGGCTGTCGCTCGCCGCGCTCGTCGGCATGATGACCTACGCGGTGCGCCGGGACCGGCGCCACCGGCTCGCCGAACCGGGAGAGCGCCGCAGGAGGGCGTCCAGCGACAGGTAGGGCGCCCCGGCGAGGACCAGCGGGAGCCAGGCGATCAGGTAGACGAGGTCGTTGCCGTAGTAGTACGGGGTGACCGCCCAGGAGACCGTGAGCCACAGGCTGAGCGCGATCAGCGCCCCGCCGGCGGCCGCGACCCGGGTCAGCAGTCCGGCCAGGGTGGCGAGGCCCACCAGGAGTTCGCCGACGGCCAGCACCACGGCGAAGCCGACGGGTGCCTTCAGGGCCAGGTCGACCAGGGCGGGGATCGCGGAGGTGTCGCGCACTCCGCGCATCAGGTCGCCGATGGAACCGTCGCCGGTGGCGGACAGGAACGCGGAGTCGGTCAGCTTGTCCAGACCCGCGTAGACGAAGGTCACGCCGAGGAAGATCCGCAGGGGGAGGAGTGCGTACTGCGCGGCGCGGTCCCGAAGACCGGACGGAGTACCGGACGGAGTAACGGAAAGGACGTCAGTTCGGGTCACGTCCCATGCATACCCCGTCCCCGTTCACTCCGCCACGTCGATGCTGTAGCGGTTCGATTCCACTCCTGCCGCCGTGACCACCTGGACGTCGGTGCGCCCCGGTTCCACTTCGGCGGGGACCGGCACCGTCAGCACCGCGTCCGACGGGTTGGTGAAACCGCCCGCCACCGGCACGAGCGGCACGTGGACGTGCACCGCCCCGATCCGTACGACCAGCCGGGCCAGCATCTCGGGGGTCTGCGCCCCGGGCGGCACGAAGCCCACGCCGCGGATCTCGATGTCGTCCCCGGGGCGGACGGCGGCGTCCAGGTCCCCGGGTTCCCGTCTGCGCACCACCGACAGCACGAGCGGGCGGCTGCCCTCGGCGTACTTCGCGGCCAGGTAGACGACCGCCGACAGGGCGACGAGCAGGGCGAGCGACCACGGCAGCCGGGGCAGCCGGTCGGGGAAGCGGGCCAGCGTGACGGCCGCGTACGCCAGCACGACCGTGGAGACCAGGACGTACTGGGCGTCCGGGAAGCTGCCCCGGCCGGCGTCGTCGGTCAGCAGGTCGGCGCCCGCGGGCCGGTCCGCCGGGAGCTTCTGAAGCCGCTGGTTCATGATCCGTACGGTGACCACCCGGCGCACCAGCACCGCGACACCGGAGGTCAGTCCGAGGACGGCCAGCAGCGGCAGCGCCCGGCCGAGCGCCAGCCCGGCGTAGAGGGCGTCCCGTTCGGGGCCGGGTGCGGAGGCGGCGAGCCGCAGCGCGGGCAGCAGCGCGGCGAACGCCGTCAGCACCAGCCAGGCGGCCGGGACGGCCTTGGAGGTGGACAGCCGGTTGTCCTCGCCGACCAGCGGGGCCAGCAGTCCGCCGCGCAGCGACTGGGCGCGGGCGGCGACGGTGAGCAGCCCGGCCAGGGCGATGACGGCCAGCAGCCCGGCGGTGCGGGCGGTGGACCAGCCGGTGCCGAGCGCGGTGCCGACCTGGACCACCAGCAGCACCCCGGCGGCGATCCACAGCCCGAGGACGGCCCGCCGGGAGAGCAGGTACAGCCAGGAGTGCCCGGCCTCGCGGCCGCGGTCGGCGGCCGTGCGGGCGGACAGGGTCAGTTCGTCGGAAACCCACTGGCGGGAGGCGCCGAGGGAGTGGGCCACGGCGGCCGGCACCCCCTGGCCGGCGGCGAACTCGTCGCGCTTCTCCAGGAAGGCGGCCACCGCCCGGCGGTGTCCCTCCCGTGCGCCGTGCGGGCAGTCGTCGCAGGTGCAGGCGCCGCCGTGGGTACTTCGGGGGATCTCTTGGACAGCCACGTGCGTGCCGCCTCTCTGAACTCCGGTGCAATGCCAGCGAATTGTGCACCACTGCGGCAGTGCTCCGGATTGCGCACGATGTCAGAGCAGGTGATTGTCCGTTCATGATGTTGACGCCACCGTCTGCCACAGCGGCTGGAAGCTCACCCACGCCGCCAGATCGCCGCCGAACCGCTCGTGCGTGGCCACCGCGTCGCGGTGCTCGATCGGTACCGGTTTCCCGGCCGCCCGGGCGATCAGCTGGACCTGCGCCGCCCGCTCGGCCGCGACGAACCACCACGCGGCGGCGTCCACCGAGGTGCCGACCGTCAGCAGCCCGTGGTGGCGCAGGATCAGAGCCTTGTACGGGCCGAGCGCGCGGGCGATCCGCCCTGCGTCGTCGGCTCCCGCGTATTCGTCGAGGAGGGCGTGGTCCCCGTAGAAGGCACAGGCCTCGTGCGTGACGGGGGCGAGCAGCTCACCGAGGCAGGCCAGCGCGCGGCCGTACGGGGCCTGCGTACGGACGACCGCCACCGCCTCGGGGCGGGCCCGGTGCACGGCCGCGTGCACGGCGAAGGCCATCTGGTTGACCCGGCGTTCCCCGTGGACGACCCGCCCGTCCCCGTCGACCAGCAGCAGGTCCCGGGGGCCGATGCCGGCGAAGGCCCGGCCGAAGGGGTTGACCCAGTAGCAGTCCTCGAACTCCGGGTCGCGCGCCGTGACGTGCCCGGCGACCCCGTCCTCGTACCCGAGGCTCGCGAACAGCCGCAGCGCCCCGGCGAGCCGCTCCTTGCGGTGGGCGCGCTCCGCGGCCGGGTCCTCGTGGACGGGCGGCATCTCGAACCGCAGCCGGTCCACGGGTACGGGCTCGGGCTGATCCGGCATGACCCCTCCTTCGCTCGCCGCGCAAGGTACCGGCGGCCCCGCCAAGTGGCCATACACGCGGCGGAGCCGCCGCTCCCGGGAAGGGGGCGGCGGCTCCGTCAGGTGGTGCGGGCGGGGAGTCCTACTCCCACTCGATGGTGCCCGGGGGCTTGCTCGTGCAGTCCAGGACCACGCGGTTCACGTCCGGCACCTCGTTGGTGATCCGGGTGGAGATCTTCGCGAGGACCTCGTACGGCATGCGCGTCCAGTCCGCGGTCATCGCGTCCTCGGAGGAGACGGGGCGCAGCACGATGGGGTGGCCGTAGGTGCGGCCGTCGCCCTGGACGCCGACGCTGCGGACGTCCGCGAGCAGGACGACCGGGCACTGCCAGATCTCCCGGTCGAGGCCGGCGGCGGTGAGCTCGTGGCGGGCGATGGCGTCGGCCTCGCGCAGCAGGTCCAGGCGCTCCTTGGTGACCTCGCCGACGATGCGGATACCGAGGCCGGGGCCGGGGAACGGCTGGCGCTGGACGATCTCGTCGGGCAGGCCGAGCTCCTGGCCGACCATCCGGACCTCGTCCTTGAACAGCTGGCGCAGCGGCTCGACGAGCTCGAACTCGATGTCGTCGGGGAGACCGCCGACGTTGTGGTGGGACTTGATGTTCGCGGTGCCGGTGCCGCCGCCGGACTCGACGACGTCCGGGTACAGGGTGCCCTGGACGAGGAAGGCGACCGCGGGGCCGTCCTCCTGGAGGATCTCCAGCTGCGCCTGCTCGAACACGCGGATGAACTCGCGGCCGATGATCTTGCGCTTGGTCTCCGGGTCGGAGACGCCGGCCAGCGCGTTCAGGAAGCGCTCCTGGGCGTCGACGACCTTCAGCTGCACGCCGGTCGCGGCGACGAAGTCCTTCTCGACCTGCTCGGTCTCGCCCTTGCGCATCAGGCCGTGGTCGACGTAGACGCAGGTGAGCTGCGAGCCGATGGCCTTCTGGACGAGGGCCGCGGCGACCGCGGAGTCCACGCCGCCGGAGAGGCCGCAGATGGCGCGCTTGTCGCCGACCTGCTCGCGGATGGCCGCGATCTGCTCCTCGACGATGTTGCCGGTCGTCCAGGTGGGGGCCAGACCGGCGCCGCGGTAGAGGAAGTGCTCCAGGATCTGCTGGCCGTGCGTGGAGTGCATGACCTCGGGGTGGTACTGGACCCCGTACAGCTTCTTCTCGTCGTTCTCGAAGGCCGCGACCGGGACGACGTTCGTCGACGCGGTGACGGAGAAGCCCTCGGGGGCGGCGGAGCAGGCGTCGCCGTGGGACATCCACACCGACTGGTTCTCGGGGGTGCCCTCGAAGAGGGTCGAGCCGGCCTTGGAGACGGCCAGCGGAGTGCGGCCGTACTCGCGCGCGCCGGTGTTGTCGACGGTGCCGCCGAGGGTCGTCGCCATCAGCTGGAAGCCGTAGCACATGCCGAAGACGGGGACGCCGGCCTCGAACAGGGCACGGGCGTCGTCCAGGCGCGGGGCACCCTCCTCGTACACGGAGGACGGGCCGCCGGAGAGGATGATCGCCTTGGGGTCCTTGGCGAGCATCTCGGCCACGGGCATCGTGCTGGGCACGATCTCGCTGTAGACCCGGGCCTCGCGGACGCGGCGGGCGATGAGCTGGGCGTACTGGGCGCCGAAGTCGACGACGAGAACCGTGTCCGGGGCGCTGTCGTGGGCGGCGGAGGGTGCTTCTGGCACGGGGCGGCCTTCCGGCGGAAGAGGTGGCTGTTTTGTCGATTCTAACGGGGGCGGTAGGGCCCTCTTCGTCTCACCATCCGAACCGGCTTGGCCGGGAGGGGAACGGAAGGTAATAATCCCCTCCATGCGCAAGCAGCTGAGCTTCCTCTTTACCTATGGCACCGGCCGGTCCGGTCGCCATGGGTCATCGTGATGCTCGCTTGAGCCGCTGACTTCCCAGAGCGCCCCGGTCCGACAGGACCGGGGCGCTCTGGCGTTTCTGCTCCTGTCGGTCCCACCACCCACAGGAGGACGACATGACCACGATCACCACCACCCCCGAGCAGCTGATCGCCGACTCCCGCGTCCGCATCGACGCCATCGACGACCGGATCATCGGCCTGATCCAGGAGCGGATGGCCGTCTCGACCGTCATCCAGGAGGCACGGATCGGCTCCGGGGGCCGCCGGGTGCACCTGTCGCGCGAGATGGAGGTGCTGTCGCACTGGAGCGACGCCCTCGGCAAGCCCGGTACGGCGCTCGCGATGACCCTGCTGGAGCTGTGCCGGGGCCGGGTCTGAACCCGCGGGCGCCCGTTCGTCACCCGTCCGGGCCGTGACCGGCCCCGCGGCCCTTCGTTGGTGTGGATGTCCGTGCCAGCCAGGCGCGGGTCCGCAACACCACGCGTGGCTCCGCGGGAGCGATGAGACGTGACGCCCGACGGCGTGCGTCGTGGGACCTCGCTCCCTCGCGTGACCGGACGGCAGGGGACAGCAGCCCGGTCACCCCGTGAAGGACGGCCGGCCCGGGGGACGCCCCGGGCCGGCCGTTCTCGTACGCGCCCCTCCCCTACGCGCGCCCCGCGCGGCGGCGCTGGAAGACCACGTACAGCGCGCCGCCCGCCGCGACGAGCGCGGCCCCGCCGAAACCGAGCAGGCCGGCCGTGCTGCCGGTGGGGGCGAGCGGGCCGCCGCCGTCCGTACCCGGCGCCGCCGCGGTCGCCGCCCCCGTGCCCGGCGTGCCCGCCGGGGTCTCGGAGTCCTCCGGTCCGGGGGCGGCGGCCGGGGAGCCCGGGGCCGTGGTGGCGGCGGAGCCCGTCGCGTTCCCCAGGAACAGTGCGGCGTCGTTGGCCCGGTACGGGTCGGAGGGGTGCCGCCGGGGTTCGCCCCGGGGGCCGGGCGCTCCCACGACGAGGGCGCCCTGCGCGTTGCGCACCGCCTTCTCGACCTTCAGCTCGAAGACGAACTCGATCCGCTCGGCCTCCCGCACCGAGGGTCCGGTGGTGCACAGGTAGCGGGCCAGGCCGCGCGAGCCGACCGCCCGGCAGCCGGCGGGAGCCCTGGTGACCTTCAGGCCCGGGGGCACGCGGACGTCGACGACGGCCGCCGGGGCCTCGGAGCGGGGGTCGAACAGCCAGGCCGGCCCGTGGTTGCGCAGTACGACCGCGGCCCTGACCCGGGCCCCGGCCGCGCCCCTCACGGACAGGGGCTCGACGCCGAGGTCCGTGGTGTTCGGCACGGCGAAGGCGAACTCGCGCCGGCCGGCCCGGGGGGCCGTGGCGGGTGGTGCCGGGCGCAGTGCGGCCGGGGCCGGCCTGCTGACGGCGGTCAGCTTCCGGCCCGCTACGGCCGGCCGGTCCGTGCCGGACCGGTCCGGGCCCGGCGGCGCGGGGGCCGGGGCGATGCCGTAGCCGAGCAGTTCGGTGCGGGCGTGCGCGGCCGCCCGCAGGTGGAGCGGGCTGTCCGCGGCCAGCTCGTAGGTCCCGCCCGCCTCGAAGTCGCCCTCGACGGCGCACCGGGCCGTGGTCGAGGTCGGGCCGGTGCGGTAGGAGCAGTTGTCGTACCGTTCCGTCAGTTCGAGGCCGCGGGTGGTGGTGAGTTCCAGGACCACGCCCCGCGCCGGCTGCGTGCCCCGGTTCGCGAAGGCGAGCGGCAGCGGCTGGCTCTCGCCCGGCTTCGGGTCGTGCTTGAGCCGCATCTCCTCCACGACCAGCTCGGGTCCGCCGACCGTGATCCGGGTGACGGCCGGCGCGATGGTGACGCCCGCCGCCCTCCCGGTGACCGTGACCGTGCCGGTCGCGCCCCTCGCGCCGCCCGGCTCGGCGGTGACGTCGAGGTCGATGCCCGTACTCGTGCCCGGTGCCGGCTCCCGCACGGTGCAGACGAGCGTGGTGCCCACCGCCGTGCACGTCCGCACGGGTGCGCCGCCGCCCTCCCGGACGCTCGCCACCCCGGCGATCCCGCTCAGGTCGACGGTGAAGGTGACGTCACCGCCCCCGAAGCCCTCCGCCCCGGCCGCCCCGAGCCCCTGGACCGCGTCCGGCAGGGCCACGCGGAAGGCCAGCGGCGTCGGCACCGGGTCCCCCGTCGCCGGGTGCGGCGGGAGGGAGAGCGCGGCCGGGCCGGTCAGCGGGAGAACGGTTTCCGCGGCGTGGGCGGAGGGGACGACCGACCCTGCGGCGACCAGGCCGCACACGGCCAGCAGGGCGATGCGCTGTCTCATGCACCCTTGACCGCCGGACCGCCTTCACAGTTGCGTACTTCACCATGTGACCGACACCACAGCCCCGGAGCGAGGATTCCGGTACAACCTTCTCCGGCGACCGCCTGTCACTCATGTACTGCGGTGAGTACCGCGCTCGGAGGGGGAGCGCGGTACTCACCGTCGTCATTCCCCGGGTTCCGATTGCCTGCGCGGCACGTCCGGGACCGCCAGGAAGGGCAGCCGCAGTGCCCCGAAGGCCTCCTTCGGCACCGTCGGCCGGTTCGGCTCCACCGCCGCCAGCCGTACGTACGCCTGCGACTGCGCGGGCCGCTGGTCCGGTTCCCCCTTGTTGGGCCAGTACGACATCGCCCGCTCGGCCTGCGCCGTGATCGTCAGCGACGGGTTGACCCCGAGGTTCGCGGAGACCGCCGAGCCGTCGACGACCGAGATGCCCGGGTGCCCGTAGAGCCGGTGGTACGGGTCGACGACGCCCTCCCGCGGCGAGGCGCCGATGGGGCAGCCGCCGAGGAAGTGCGCGGTCAGCGGGGTCCCCATCAGTTCGCCGACGTTGCTCCCCGCGAAGCCGTTGATCTCCTCGGCCAGCAGGGTCGCGGCCCGCGTCGCCTCCTCGATCTGCACCGGGTTGGGGGCTCCGTGGCCCTGCCGGGCGGTGAGCAGGCCCTTGCCGATGCCGCCGGGCTTGCGGTACGTCGTCAGGGAGTTGTCCAGCGACTGCATGACGAGGCCGATGATCGTGCGCTCCGACCACTTGCGGTTGGACAGCGACCGCAGCAGCTGGAGGGGGTGCCGGGCCGTGCGGCCGAACCAGGCCCGTACCCGGTGCCGGCCGTACGGCACCTGGAGGACGGTCATGAAGCCCATGGCGTTGGAGCCCTTGCCGTAGCGGACGGGCTCGATGTGGGTGTCGGCGTCGGGGTGCACGGACGAGGTGATCGCCACGCCCCGGGTGAAGTCCGCGCGGCGGTCGGCCCCGTGGCGCCTGCGGTAGCGGCGGTCGTCGGTCTGGGCGCCGACCAGGCCTTCGGAGTTGGTCCGGGTCAGCTCGCCGAGCCGCTCCGAGAGCCGGGGCAGCTCGCCCCGGTCCTTCATGGTGTGCAGGAGGGTCTGGGTGCCGTACGTGCCCGCCGCGACGACCACGTACCGGGCGCGGAGCACCTTGGCCCGGCCGCTGCGGCGGTGGTCGGTGGGGACGGTGCGGACCCGGTGGCCGCCGTCCGGGTGCTCGGAGAGCGCGGTGACGGTGGTCATGGGGTGGATGACGGCGCCCGCGCGCTCGGCGAGGTGCAGGTAGTTCTCGTTCAGGGTGTTCTTCGCCCCGTGCCGGCAGCCCGTCATGCACTCGCCGCACTCGGTGCAGGCCCTGCGCGCGGGCCCGGCGCCGCCGAAGTACGGGTCGGGTGCCTCCTCGCCGGCCCTGACCCTGCGCTCTCCCCCGGCGTCCTCGCCGTCGCCGAAGAAGACGCCGACCGGGGCCATGTGGAAGGTGTCGGCGACCCCCATCTTCTCGGCGGCGGCCCTGAGGTGGACGTCGGAGGGGGTCAGCGTCGGGTTGAGCCGCACGCCGAGCATCCGCTTGGCCTGGTCGTAGTAGGGGGCCAGCTCCTCCTGCCAGTCGGTGATGGACGCCCACTGCCGGTCCTCGAAGAAGGCCGCGGGCGGCACGTAGAGGGTGTTGGCGTAGTTGAGGGAGCCGCCGCCCACTCCGGCACCCGCGAGCACCATCACGTTGCCGAGCAGGTGGATGCGCTGGATCCCGTACAGCCCGAGGGCCGGTGCCCACAGGTAGTTGCGCAGGTCCCAGCTGTTGCGGGGCAGGCTCTCGCGGGTGAAGCGGCGTCCTGCCTCCAGGACGCCGACCCGGTAGCCCTTCTCGGTGAGCCGCAGTGCCGAGACGGCACCGCCGAAGCCCGATCCGATGACGATGACGTCGTAGTCGTAACCGTCGTCCTCGTGTGCGTCGTGTGCGTCGTGTCCGCCGTCGTTCTCGTACGACACTGCCGTGCCTCCCAGTCGTTCGCGCCGGCTTCAGCGGAGTCGGAGTGCCTTGAGGACCTTGAGGCTGCGGGTCATGAACTGCGCGTACTGGGCGTCGTCCATGCCCAGCGAGGGGGCCATGGGGAGCAGCCGCTGATGGGCGACGGTCTGCGCCTCGGTGTACTTGAGGATGCCCTCGGAGCCGTGGCGGCGGCCGAGGCCGGAGTCCTTCATGCCGCCCATGGGCGACTGGGCGCTGCCGTACGCGGGGGCGTAGCCGTCGTTGATGTTGACGGTGCCGGTGCGCAGGCGGGCGGCGACGGAGTGGCCGCGGCGGGCGTCCTTGGTCCAGACGCTGGAGTTGAGGCCGTAGGCGGTGGCGTTGGCCTGGGCGACGGCCTCGTCCTCGTCGCTGAAGCGGTAGACCGAGACGACCGGGCCGAAGGTCTCCTCGCCGCAGACGGCCATCGGGGCTTCGACGCCGTCCAGGATGGTGGGTTCGTAGAAGAGGGGGCCGATGTCGGGGCGGGCGACGCCGCCGGCGACGAGGGTGGCGCCCTTGGCGACGGCCTCGTCCACGTGGCGCCGTACGGTCTCCAGCTGACGCTCGCCGACCAGCGAGCCCATGTCCGCCCCGTAGGCGAGGGCGCTGCCGAGCCGCATGGCCTTGGTGCGGGCGGCGAAGCGCTCCAGGAACGCGTCGGCGACGGAGTCGTGGACGTAGAGCCGCTCGATGGAGATGCACAGCTGTCCGGCGGAGGAGAAGCAGGCGCGGACGGCGCCGGCGGCGGCCTTCTCGACGTCGGCGTCGGCGAGGACGAGCATGGCGTTCTTGCCGCCGAGTTCGAGGCTGACCCCGACGAGGCGGGCGGCGGCGCCCTGTGCGACCTCGCGGCCGGTGCGGGTGGAGCCGGTGAAGGAGACGTAGTCGGCGTGCCGGACGATCTCGGGGCCGACGACGGGGCCTTCACCGAGGACGACCTGGAAGACCTCGGCGGGCAGTCCGGCCTCGATGAGCAGGTCACGGGCCCACAGGGCGGTGAGAGCGGTCTCGGTGTCGGGCTTCATGACGACGGCGTTGCCGGAGACGAAGGCGGGCAGCGCGTCGCCGACGGAGAGTTCGAGGGGGTAGTTCCAGGGGGCGATCTGGCCGACGACGCCGCGCGGCTGGCGCAGCTCGGTCACCTTGGTCAGGGTCGGCATGGCGCCGGTGTGGCCCTTGGGGCGCAGGTAGGCGGGCGCCTTGCGGCCGTAGTGGCGGGCGGCGACGGCGACGGCCTGGACCTCTTCGTGGGCGTGCAGCCGGGCCTTGCCGGTCTCCAGCTGGATGAGGTCGAGGACCTCGGCCTGCCGGTCGAGTACCAGGTCGTGGAAGCGCAGCAGCACGGCCGCGCGCCGCCGTACGGGGACGGCGGCCCAGGCGCCCTGGGCGGCGCGGGCCTTCGCGAAGGCCTCCGCCACGTCCTCGGGGGTGGCTTCGGGCAGGTCCGCCAGCTTGTCCCCGGTGAAGGGGGTGTGGTTGGCGGTCCGGCCGGAGCCGATCACTCCGCGGGTCAGCCGGCTGACCAGGTCGGGGGTCACCACGTCGGCGGCCGTACGGACGCCTGCCGGGGCCGGGGCGACCGGGTTGGTGGGCTGGGGTGCGGCGCGGAGGGGGGCGGCGGGGGCCTGCGAGTCCGTCATGGCGGTGAGCGTATTCCGCCGCGGGGCCTTTGGGTACCCGTGGGTAACCGGATTTTGCCAAGTCTGCCAGTGATTGCTGGCGCATTGGCTGCGGTGTGGCGCGATCAGCCCTTCTTGGGAGCCGCCTGCCAGCCGGTGAGCACCGTGTCGAACTGCTGGCGCATCTTCGTCCAGTCCGCCGCCGGCCCGGCCATGTACACCGCGTACTCGACGCCGTCCGGGGTGACGTACATCTGCTCGATGGCCCGGCGCGGTCCGGGGTACTCCACCTTCTCGGTCCAGGTGAAGTCCCACAGGGCCCCCAGGGCCGTGTCCCGGAAGCTGTTCTGGCGCAGGATCTCGCGCTTGTAGTCCATGCGCTCCTTGACCTGCCGCTCCATGTCGAGGACGTGCATGTACGGGTTCGGGTAGTCCGGGGTCGGGTCGATGGCGATCCGCAGCACGTGGCGGCCGTTGTCGGGGGTGTAGTCGATCTGGGTGCCGTTCATCTGGCGCCGCCAGCCGTCCGGGACGAAGAGGGTGAACCCCTCCGGATCCTGGACCCTGCTCCAGCCCGTGGGCACCGGCCTGGTCGCGGCGTCGCCGCCCGACGCCGGCACGCCGGGGGAACTGGACTGCGACGCCGTTCCGCCCTTGTCCCCGGCCTCGCCCTCGCCCCGGCCGTCGAGGTAGGTCAGCACGCCGAAGACCCCGCCGCCGCCCAGCAGCGCCGCCACCACGGCCACGACGGCCGCCCGCTTGAGCCGGCCCGGCCCGGACGCGGCGGGCGCGGCCGGGGGCTCGGTGAGTGCGGTGGTCGCGGTGGGACCGGCCGGCGGCTCCGGCTGGGCCTCCGGCTGGGCCGCGTCGCTCCCGAGGGGGTCGCGCTCCTCGGGGGTCACCGCGCGGGTGGGCACGTACGCATGGGCGGACTTGGGCTCCCGGCCCTCCATCGCCTCCAGCAGCATCTGCTCGGCCTCGGCCGCCGAGGGGCGCTCGGCGGGGTCCTTGCGCAGCAGCGCGGTGATGACGGGGCCCAGGGCGCCGGACTGGCGCAGGGCGGGCGGCTCGTCGTTCACGACGGCCTGGAGGCTGGAGATGGGCGACGTGCGGCGGAAGGGCGAGAGGGCCTCGACGGCCGTGTAGAGGGTGGCACCGAGGGACCACAGGTCGGAGGACGGGTCGGGGACCCCGCCGGTGACCCGCTCCGGGGCCAGGTAGTCGATGGAGCCGACGAGTTCGCCGGTCCGGGTGATGGACGAGTCGCCCTCGATCGCGGCGATGCCGAAGTCGGTCAGCAGAACCCGGCCGTCCTTGGCGAGCAGCACGTTGCCCGGCTTGACGTCCCGGTGCAGCACGCCGACCGCGTGCGCGGCGCGCAGCGCGCCCAGCACGTGCAGCCCGATCCGGGCCGCCTCGCGGGGCTCGATGCGGCCGGCCGCCTTCGCGGCCTCGGCCAGGGAGGGGCCGTCGATGTACTCCATGACGATCCACGGCCGGTCGTCGTGTTCCAGTACGTCGTGGACGGTGACGACCGCCGGATGCTGGATCCGCGCGGCGGCCCGCGCCTCCTTCTGGGTGCGGGCGTGCAGGACCTCACGGTCGGCCTGGGCCACGTACAGACCCGCCGTCAGTTCCTTGACCGCCACGGTCCGGTGCAGCAGCTCGTCGTGCGCGCGCCACACCCTGCCCATGCCGCCGCGGCCGATGGGCTCCACGAGCCGGTACCGGCCTGCGAGCACCGCACCCGCGCCTGTCTGCTGTTCCACGAAACCCCGCCGCTCTGTGCACTTCGGGCCAGATTACGGAGCATGCGGCCGGTGCCGTAACCGCGCGGGGGCGGTGAGACAGCACTGTGACGCAATTGCCGTATTGACAGACCGTCAGGCTCTTGTCAACCCCCGGACCGGTAACTCGCCGTGGCCTTGTCGAAGACGTCGGCGACCTTGTCCTGATTGTCCTCCGGACCCGTCACCATGACGATGTGGTACTTGCCGCCCAGCGCGACGACGAAGTTGCGGGCGAACAGGGACCGGCCCGCCGCGTCGATCCACGTGTACCGGCCGGTGACGCGCAGTTGCTGGCCCACCTTCGTGGACTTCACGTCGCCGCCGGAGGCCCAGGTCGAATTGCGGTACGGGGCCAGTTCCGGCTCCTTGTCCTTCTGGTAACCCACCGGATCCGGGTCGCGGCCCTCCACCGGGTCCCGGCCGGGCACCACGATCAGGGTGAACTGGCCCTGGACGTACCGCACCTGCCCGGCCTCGTTGATCGTCTGCCGTTCCCAGCCGTCGGGGACGGCGATCGAGAAGTGCGCGGGGTCCTGCTGGACGGTGTACCCCTGCGGCGCGGGCGGGTCCGTCTGCCCGGCGGGCTTGGACTCGGGGGTCCCCGAGGGGGTCCGGCCGGGCGCCGGCTGGGAGGCGGCGGGCTGGGAGGGGGCCGGGGCGGAGGGCTTCGGGCTCTGGGCGGCGGTGGGCTCCTGCCCCCCGGCCTGCGGATCACCCGACCGGGGCATGAACAGCATCGCGTACGCCACCGCCCCGGCGAGGACGGCCAGGATGCCGACGAGCAGGGTCCGGCCGAGGGCGCGCGGCTTGCGGGGGGCGGCGGGGTTGCGGTGGCGCCCGTGCAGTTCGCCGCGGCGGCGCGGGACGGGCAGCCGGGCGGGGTCGGCTTCCGGCATCGGGAGCACGCCGAGGTCGCCGTCGGGCTCGGGCGCGGAGCGGACGAGCGAGCGCAGCCAGCCGCGGAGCTCCTCGAAGTCGGGGCGTTCGGTGGGGTCCTGGCGCAGCAGCGACTCCACGACCGGGCGCAGGGGGCCGCACTCCTCGGCGAAGGCGGGGGCCTCGGCGCACACCATCTCGACGAGTTCCGCGACGCTGTCCTCGGGGTACGGGGCGTGGCCCTGGACGGCGCGGTACAGCAGCGCGCCGAGCGCCCAGAGGTCGGTGGCGGGGCCGACGGGCGCGGCGAGCTGCCAGTGGCCGTGTACGGGGCCCGCCTGCTCGGGCGCCCACCGCTCGGTGACGGCCCCGACGACGGCCATCCGCGTCTGCCGCGCCCGCTCGGCGTCCAGCCCGCTCCGCGGCCCGCCCCCACCCCATCCCCCGCTGCCCGGAGCCCTGCCGGGGGCCGCGACGCCCTCGGGACGCACCTGTCCGCCCGATCCGCCCGGAAGGCCGGCGCCGGGACCGCCGGTGCGGGCGACGGCCGCTCCCGGGGCGGCGCCGAACGCCGGGGTTCTGGGGTGGCCGGGGGCGGGAGTGCCGGGTACGCGGGCGCCGGGAAGGCCGATGGCCGGGGCGCCGGGTGCGTGCGCGCCGGGGCGGCCGGTGCCGGGGGCGTCCGGGCCGCCGGGGGCGTCCGTACCCGTGGCGCCGGGGCGCTGGCGGGCCGGGTCCAGGGCCGGGCCCGGGCGGGCGGGCGCGTTCGGGGAATCGGCCTGCCGGTAGCCCTGCGGGAGCGCGAGCTGGGCGGGCAGCGCGGGCCGCGCCGGTTCGTCCGCCGGGGCCTGCGGATCCGGGTGCGGGGGCTCCGGGGGCGCGAGCTCCAGGTGTGCGGGCTCCTGCCGGCCGGGCTCCTGCCGGCCGGGCTCCGGGTGGCCGGGCTCCGGGTGCGCGGGCTCCTCACCGGGCGCGGTCGCCGGCCGGCGGCGCGGGGTGGCGCCGTGCCAGGGCGTGGCGGCGGCGCCGTCCGGGCCGCCGTACGGGTACGCGTACCCCTGCGGCAGGTTGGCCCCCGTCGGCCGTACCGGCGGCAGCCCGCCCGGGAACTCCGCGGCCCCGCGCTCCTCGGCCACCTTCGCCGCGGCGGCCCGCGCCCCGGCCCGGTAGGCGGCGATGGTCCCGGCGCGGGCGGCGGCCTGGAGGTCGGCGCCGTCCTGCGGCGGCTGCGCGCGCTGCGGGGTGATGTGGTCGGTGTACCGCGGCCCGGTGTCGTACCCCGGGGCGACCAGCGGCGCGTACGAGGGACCGGGCGCCGGCGACTGCGCCGCGTACCCGGAACCCGGCACCGGCCGCTCCGGCTCGTACCCGGCACCCGGCTCCGGGGAGTCCGGCACGTACCCGGGACCGGGCTCCGGCGCCTGGGACGGACCCGGCTCCGGCGCCTCGGGCGCGAGCAGGTACCCCGGCACCCCGGGCACGTGCCCGGGGCCCGGCTCCAGCTCGTACCCCGAACCCGACTCCGGCCGCGCGTACGGAGAGTCCGGCTCCGGCCGCGGTGCGCCCCAGCCGGTGCCCGGTTCCGCGGCGTCCTCCGCGTCCGGGCGCGGCACGGGGTCGTACCCGCACAGCGCCTCCTCGGCGGCGCCCGCCGCCAGCCCCGTCAGGACGACGCGGCCGTCATCGCATATCAGCACCGTCCGGACGGTGATGTTCCGGTGCGTCCAGCCGTGCGCGTGCAGCACCCGCAGCGCGGTCAGCACGTCGGAGGCCACCTCCGCCGCCCGGTACGGGCTCAGCGGTTCCTCGGCGATCAGCGCGGCCAGCGGCCTCGCGGAGACGAGTTCGCTCACTATCCACAGCGAGCCGCCCTCCGCGAACACGTCGAAGACCTGGTCCAGGCGCGCGTGGTCCGGTACGGACGCGGCCGCCTGCGCGGCGGCGATCGCCCGCCGCACCGCGGGCAGTTCACCCTCCCGGTGCCCCCGCGCGGACTGCGCCCCGTACGTGCCGTCGAGCAGCTCCGCGTCCACGACCTCCGGTAACGGCACCTGCCGGACCAGGACTTCCTGCCCGCTGCGGGTGTCGAAGGCCCGGGTCTCGATCAGCTCGTACTCGTCGGACGGCGGCAGCGGCAGACGGTAGCGGTCGGCCAGGATCCGGCCCGCGTAGTCCTCCACATCGCCTCCCCCGAGTGCGTCGGGCCCCCCATGGCCCCCGTCGACACGATACGACGCTCAGGCCGCCCGCGTCCCGGGCCTGGCAAGGCTCGTCAGCCGAGTACCTGGAACGATTCGAACGCGGTGTTGCGCAGCTGGGTGCATTCGGCGCCGTCCCACTGGTCGGCGACGCAGCTGATCATGATGGCGTAGCCGTGCGTGGCGTCCACCTTGAAGCCCCGGTTGAGCACCCGGACCTTGACGCCCTGCTGCTCGCGCTCGAACTCCCAGTCGGCGACGGTCGGGTAGCCGCGGTAGTCCACCGTGTCCAGGCGGAGGAGGCGGTAGTTCTTGCTGCTGCCCGACACGGAGGGGGCGAGCTGGGCCCAGGCGAGACGGGCGTCGTCCTTCGGCTTGCCGCCGAAGTCGACCTGGATCCGCGGGAAGCCGCCGTCGCGGCTGTATATGCCGCCGGAGTTGTCGCCGGCTATGCCGGTCTGGTGGAAGCCCTCGGGCATCGCCATGGCGAACCGGAACCGGGGTTCCGTCAGCATGGCGAATCCGGCGGGCAGTCCGCCGGGGCCGCCCGGGCTGGCGCCCTGGCCCTGGCCCTGCCCTTGGTTCTGACCCTGGCCCTGCCCCTGGCTCTGACCCTGGCTCTGACCCTGACCGGGGTCCGTGCTCGCGCCGCCGCTCGGGGCTCCGCTCGGGCTGCCGCTGGGCTGGCCGTCCGGTGCGGGAGCGCTCGCGGACCCGCTCGGGGCGGTGCCGCCCGCGCCCGCGCCGGGGGACGCGCCGGGTGAGGGGCTGCCGGAGGAGACCGGACCCGGCCCGCCCTTGCCCTCGTCCTTGCGACCGCCCTCGTCGTCCCCGCGGACCGCGTAGACGATGAGCGAGCCGATCACGGCGAGGATCACGACGACGCCGGCTATCGCGAGCACGATGGTGCGGCGCGACATCACGTCGGTGAGCGACGCCGGCACGGGAGCCGGCCGGGACGCGGGGGCCTCGGCGGCGGAAGCGGCCGCCGCCGTGGCCGCGGCCTCCGCGGCCGCCGCCTTGCGGGCCGACTTCAGTGCGGCACGGGTCCGTTCGCGCTGCTCGCGCTCGCGCCGCTCACGTTCCTTCTTCGCCGCCCGGTCCGCCTTCTCCGCCGCCTTCTCGGCGGCCTTCTCCGCGGCCCCGTCCGACTTGGAGAGGGAGATCGGGCGGGTCTCCTCCACGGCCGGGACGGGTACGGGGACGGGCGCCGGCTCGGGGGCGTTGAGCACCGAGGTCAGCATCGCGCGGGCCTGGTCGTCGTCGAGGCGCCGGGCCGGGTCCTTGACCAGCAGCCCGTAGATGACCTCGGTCAGCGGACCGGCGTTCTGCGGCGGGTCGACCGGCTCGGTCATCACCGCGGTGAGGGTGGCGAGCGCGGAGCCCTTGTCGTACGGGGGCACGCCCTCGACCGCCGCGTACAGCAGGCCGCCGAGGGACCACATGTCGGCGGGCGGGCCCGGCTTCTGGCCGCGGGCGCGCTCGGGAGAGATGTACGAGGGGGCGCCGACGAGCATGCCGGTGGAGGTGATGGAGGGGTCGCCCTCGACCTGCGCGATGCCGAAGTCCGTGAGGACGACGCGGCCGCTGCCGGCGATGAGCACGTTGGACGGCTTCACGTCGCGGTGCAGGATCCCCTGGTGGTGCGCGGCGCGCAGGACGTCGAGCACCGCGAGTCCGACCTCGGCGGCGCGGTGCGGGGTGAGCGGGCCGTTCTCGCGCACGAACTCGGCGAGCGAGGCGCCCTCGATGAGCTCCATGACGATCCAGGGGCGGGCGTCCTCGTCGACCACGTCGAAGACGGTGACGGCGCCCGCGCTGCGGATACGGGCGATCGCCTTCGCCTCGCGGAGGGTACGGGTGATGAGGCGGCGCTTCTCGTCCTCGTCGACGCCGCTGCCGAAGCGGAGTTCCTTGACGGCCACCGTCCGGCCGAGGACCTCGTCCTCGGCGCGCCACACGGTGCCCATGCCGCCCTTGCCGAGCACGGCTCCGAGCCGGTACCGCCCGGCGAGCAGCCGCCCTTGGTCCTTACCGCTGCCCTGGCCGCTGCCCTGGCCGCTGCCCTGGCCGGGCGCCTGACCGGAACCCGCCCTGCCCTTGCCCTGGCCGGGCGTACCCGGGGAGGAGGCGGCCTTGCCCGTGCCGGGCGCCGCCGGGGAGGCGGGCTCGCCCGTACCGCTGCCCGGACCGGGGTCGGTGGCACCGGCCTTGGCTACGTCGTCGCCCCTGCCGGACGGCTGCGGGGAGGCGGCCTGGGCCGCGCCGGGCGACGCGGCACCGGGGGTCTGACCCTCGGCCCCGCCGCCCTGCTTCGGCTTGACCACGGACACGCCCTTGCGGCCGCGCGCCGCAGCCCCGTCACCCTCCTGCTTCGCCCCGACGGCGGCAGCCGGATCCGACGTCGCCCCCTCAACCGGCACGTCCCCGGCAACCGCAGGTGCGTCGTCAGCCTTCCGCGTCACCCCAGACCCGCCGTCAACGGCGGCAGCCGGACCCGGCTTCGCGTCCTCAACCGGCACGTCCCCAACGGCCGCAGGTGCGTCGTCAGCCTTCCGCTTCGCACCGGACCCGGTGTCGACCGCGCCGGCCGGAGCCGCCTTCGCGTCCTCAACCGGCACGTCCCCGGCGGCTACGGGTGCGGCGTCGTCCTTCTGCTTCGCACCGGACCCGGCGTCAGCCGGATCCGCGTCGTCGACCGGCTTGCCCGTAGCGGCAGCAGACGCGTCGTCGGTCGCGGCTTCGGCAGCGCTCGGCTTCGTCTTCACGGGCACGGTCTTGCCTGAGGCAGCGGCAGCCGCAGGTGCGGCAGCCGGAGCCGGCTTCGCGTCCTCGGCCGCGCCCTTGGCGGCGGCCGGCTGTGCGTCCTCGGCCGGCGCGCCCTTAGGGGCCGCAGGCGCTTGCGCGTCGGTCTTCCGCTTCGCTGCGGAACCGGCCCCGGCGGCGGGCTTCTTCGTGTCCGGCTCCGCGCCGTCCACGGGGGTCGCGGGGGCGTCGGCCCCGGCCGGTCCCGCACCCTTGGGCACGGCGGCACCCGGCTTCGCCTCATCCGCCCCCGGGGCAACGGCCCCGGCGCCCGGCTTCGCGCCACCCCGGCCCGGGGCGGTCGCCCCGGTGCCCGGCTTCGCGGCGCCGCCCCGGCCCGGGGCGACCGGCCTGGTGGCCGGCTTCGCGCCGCCCGCACCCGCGCCGGCGGACCCCGCGCGGGGCTTCCTGCCCGTGGTGCGGGATCCGGTGCGGGATCCGGACCTCGGGGCGGGTACGCCCTGGGCGGCTTCGCGTTCGGCGCCCGCCGCGGGACCCGGCTCCGCGTCCGGCGAGGACCCCGGCAGGGACCCTCGCGCCGTCGCGGACTCGGTCCCGGGCGATTCCGACACCGCCGGAGACGCAGCCTCGTCCGCGCCATCCAGCTTCGCCGCAGGCGCCCCGGCGGGCGACTCGGTGTGCTCCGGCTTCGACATGCGTCCCCTCTGCGATCGTGCAGCCTGCCCCGGCTGCCCCGGCAGCCGCCAGGGGGCACGGTAACCCGCCCCGGCAGAAACCTCATTGTTGCTCACTCCGCAACGGACGGGCGCCCCGGGTCTGCGGTTCCGCCTTCCGCATCGCGGAGTTACAACGGAACGATGTCGGGCGCCCCCAGCCGCGCCGCGTCCGCCGTCTGGTCGTCCGGCTGGCGCTGCGACTCCCGTTCCGCCTGTACCCGCTTTTCGTAGTGCTCCACTTCCTTCTCGATCTGCTGCTTGTCCCACCCCAGCACCGGAGCCATCAATTCCGCGCACTCGCGCGCCGATCGCGTCCCCCGGTCGAACGTCTCGATCGAGATCCGGGTCCGCCGGGTCAGCACGTCGTCCAGGTGCCGGGCCCCCTCGTGCGAGGCCGCGTACACGATCTCCGCCCGCAGGTAGTCGTCCGCCCCGGACACCGGCTCGCCCAGCCCCGGATCCGCCGCGATGAGATCGAGCAGTTCCTCCGTCAGCGAGCCGTACCGGTTCAACAGGTGCTCCACCCGCACGACGTGAAGCCCCGTCCGGGCGGCGATCCGGGCCCGGCCGTTCCACAGGGCCCGGTAGCCCTCCGCCCCCACCAGCGGCACGTCCTCCGTGACGCAGTCCGCCACCCGCTGGTCCAGCCCGTGCACCGCCTCGTCGACCGCGTCCTTCGCCATGACCCGGTACGTCGTGTACTTGCCGCCCGCCACCACCACGAGCCCCGGCACCGGATGCGCCACCGTGTGCTCGCGCGACAGCTTGCTCGTCGCGTCCGACTCCCCGGCCAGCAGCGGCCGCAGGCCCGCGTAGACGCCCTGGACGTCGTCGCGCGTCAGGGGCACGGCCAGCACCGAGTTCACGTGCTCCAGCAGGTAGTCGATGTCCGCGCTGGACGCCGCCGGATGCGCCTTGTCGAGGTCCCAGTCCGTGTCCGTCGTCCCCACGATCCAGTGCCGCCCCCACGGGATCACGAACAGCACCGACTTCTCGGTCCGCAGGATCAGCCCGGTGCTCGAATGGATCCGGTCCTTCGGTACGACCAGATGGATGCCCTTCGAGGCCCGGACGTGGAACTGCCCGCGCTCGCCGATCAGCGCCTGCGTGTCGTCCGTCCACACCCCGGTGGCGTTCACGACCTGCTTCGCGCGGATCTCGTACTCGCCGCCGCCCTCCACGTCCCGCACCCGCGCGCCGACCACCCGTTCGCCCTCGCGCAGGAAGCCGACCACCCTCGCCCGGTTGGCGCACTGCGCCCCGTAAGCGGAGGCGGTCCGCACCAGCGTGGCGACGTAGCGGGCGTCGTCCATCTGGGCGTCGTAGTACTGGAGGGCGCCCACCAGGGCGTCCTTGCGCAGGGCCGGTGCGATGCGCAGGGCCCGTTTGCGCGAGAGGTGCCGGTGCGTGGGCAGGCCGCGGCCGTGTCCGCTGGAGACCGACATGGCGTCGTAGAGGGCGACGCCCGAGCCGGCGTAGAGGCGCTCCCAGCCCTTGTGCTGGAGGGGGTACAGGAACGGCACCGGTTTGACCAGGTGCGGGGCGAGCCGCTCCAGCAGCAGGCCGCGCTCCTTCAGGGCCTCCCGTACGAGGGCGAAGTCGAGCATCTCCAGATAGCGGAGCCCGCCGTGGATGAGCTTGCTCGACCTGCTCGACGTGCCGGAGGCCCAGTCCCGCGCCTCCACCAGCCCCGTCGACAGGCCCCGGGTCACGGCGTCCAGCGCGGTGCCGGCGCCGACCACGCCCGCGCCCACGACCAGGACGTCCAGTTCCCGTTCGGCCATCCGGGCGAGCGCCTCGGCGCGCTGTGCCGGTCCCAGTGTCGCTGTCCTCACGGCTGCCTCCCGTTGGTGCGGACCGTACCCGCTCGGCGCGGGCCGTATCCGCTCGGTGCGGGCGGTCCCGCCCACGTCCCCCGTTCACGATTCTGACCGGCCGCACCCACATCAGCCACCGCCTGTGGACAACACAACGGCGACCACCACCCCAGAATGCGACATATCTGTCATATATACGCCTAGTCTGACATAGCGCCAGCTCCTGTCGGGCTCGGGACCCCCGTTGTCCACCGGACGAGCAAGCACCGCCCCCTCACGTCAGGGAAAGGGAAGGGACGGCCCCCCATGCCCGCAGATCTCGCCGTCATCGGACTCGGCCACCTCGGCCTCCCCCTCGCCCAGGCGGCCGTCGCCGCCGGAATCGAGACCGTCGGCTACGACAGCGGTCCGGCCACGGACAGCACCCTCACCGCCGCCGAGATCCGCCGCATGTCGGCGGCCGGCTTCCGGATCACCACCAACCCCGCCGAGCTCGGCCGGGTCCGCACCGCCGTCATCTGCGCCCCCACCCAGCTCGGCGCCGACCGCGCGCTCGACCTCTCCGCCGTCGGCGAGGCCGGCCACACCCTCGCGGCCCGGCTGCGCCCGCACACCACCGTGATCCTGGAGTCCGCCGCCCACCCGGGCGTCACCGAGGACTACCTGCGGCCGATCCTCGAAGAGGGGTCCGGGCTGCGCGCCGGCCGCGACTTCCACCTGGCCTACTCCCCCAGCCGCCTCGACCCGGGCAACCGCACCCACGGCATCGCCAACACCCCCAAGGTCATCGGCGGCCTCACCCCCGCCTGCACCGAGTCCGCGCACGCCTTCTACGCCCGGCTGACGGAGAAGGTGGTCCGCGCCCGCGGCCTGCGCGAGGCCGAGACCGTGCAGCTCCTGGAGACGAACTACCGGCACGTGAACATCGCCCTCATGAACGAGATGGCGGTCCTGTGCCACGACCTCGGCGTCGACCTGTGGGACGTCATCCGCTGCGCCGAAACCAAGCCCTACGGCTTCCAGGCCTTCCGGCCCGGCCCCGGAGTCGGCGGCCACGGCGTCCCCCTCGACCCCAACTACCTCCCCCACACCACCCGCACCCCGGGTCACCCGCTCCGCATGATCGGCCTGGCCCAGGAGATCAACAACCGGATGCCGCAGTACGTCATCCAGCGCTCCGCCACCCTGCTGAACGAGCACGGCAAATCCGCCCGCGGCGCCCGGGTCCTGCTCCTCGGGGTCACCTACAAGCCGGACCTCGCCGACCAGGAGGGCTCCCCGGCCCGCGAGATCGCCAGCCGCCTCATCGACCTCGGGGCCCTGATCAGCTACCACGACCCCTACATCACCGGCTGGCGGGTCCGGGACCGGCCCGTCCCGCGCGCCGAATCGCTGTACGAGGCGGCCGCCAACGCCGACCTGACGATCCTGCTCCAGCACCACCGCACGTACGACCTGCAAGGTCTCGCCGTGAAGGCCCAGCTGCTCCTCGACACCCGGGGCGCCAGCCCGGCCGGTGCGGCCCACCGGCTCTGAACCGACACCCCGCCGATCCGTTCAGATCACGGCACGATCCCTATCCGGTCACGTCCTGCCCCGACTCGGTCGGGCGCGTGAAATACCCCCGTGCGATGTCAGTGCTCCCTGTTAGCCTGCGGCGTCACTTATCACGCGCTTATGACCGAAGGACCCACGCGCGTACGAATCCCTGGGGGGGGATTTCCGAATGTCCCAGAGCTACCAGACGCCCACGTCCGTGTCCCGCGCCACCGCGCCCACCGCTTCGACCGCCGCGACGCCGTTCCCGGCCGCCGTCCCGCGCGGCCTCGGCCTCGGCCTCGCCGCCGCCTTCGCGACCGCCCTGACCGGGGCCGTCGCGTACAGCGCCATCGGTTACTCCATCGACCGCCAGGCGAGCTACGCCGCCGTCGCCGTCGGCCTGCTCGTCGGCCTCGCCGCGGGGAAGGCCGGCGGGCGCAGCCCGCTGCTGCCCGTCGTGAGCGCGGTCCTCTCGCTCGGCGCCCTCCACCTCGGCCAGCTGCTCTTCATCGCCTTCGTCATCGCCGACGTGAACGCGGCCGGGCTGACCGAGGTCCTCGCCGACCAGGGCATCGGCGGCCTGGCCGGCATCTGGCGGAAGTCCGCCGAGGTGACGGACTACGCCTTCCCGGTGATCGGCGCCGCCCTCGCCTTCGGAGCGGCCAGGAAGGCCGGCGCCGCCGGCTGACCCGTACGAGCGCAACGCCGGAGGGCCGGCACCCCGAGCGGGGTGCCGGCCCTCCGGCGTACGTACGGAAAAGGCGGTCAGCGGCGGTGCTGCGAGTCCGCGACCGTGACCTCGACCCGCTGGAACTCCTTGAGCTCGCTGTAGCCGGTGGTGGCCATCGAGCGGCGCAGCGCGCCGAAGATGTTCATCGAGCCGTCCGGGGTGTGCGACGGGCCGGTGAGGATCTCTTCGGTGGTGCCGACCGTGCCGAGGTCGACCTTCTTGCCGCGCGGCACGTCCTCGTGGACGGCCTCCATGCCCCAGTGGTTGCCCTTGCCGGGCGCGTCGGTGGCACGGGCCAGCGGGGAGCCCATCATCACCGCGTCGGCGCCGCAGGCGACGGCCTTCGGGATGTCGCCGGACCAGCCGACACCGCCGTCGGCGATGACGTGCACGTAGCGGCCGCCGGACTCGTCCATGTAGTCGCGGCGGGCCGCGGCCACGTCCGCGACGGCGGTGGCCATCGGGACCTGGATGCCGAGCACGTTGCGCGTGGTGTGCGCGGCGCCGCCGCCGAAGCCGACCAGGACGCCCGCGGCGCCGGTGCGCATCAGGTGCAGGGCCGCGGTGTAGGTGGCGCAGCCGCCCACGATGACCGGGACGTCGAGCTCGTAGATGAACTGCTTGAGGTTCAGCGGCTCGGCGGCGCCCGACACGTGCTCGGCGGAGACCGTGGTCCCGCGGATCACGAAGATGTCCACGCCCGCGTCGACGACGGCCTTGGAGAACTCGGCGGTGCGCTGCGGGGAGAGCGCGGCGGCGGTGACGACGCCCGAGTCGCGCACCTCCTTGATGCGCCGGCGGATCAGGTCCGCCTGGATCGGCGCGGAGTAGATCTCCTGGAGGCGGCGGGTCGCGGCCTCCTCGTCGAGCTCCGTGATCTCGTCCAGCAGCGGCTGCGGGTCCTCGTAGCGGGTCCACAGGCCTTCGAGGTTCAGCACGCCGAGGCCGCCGAGCTCGCCGATGCGGATCGCCGTCTGCGGGGAGACGACCGAGTCCATGGGGGCGGCCAGGAAGGGGAGCTCGAAGCGGTACGCGTCGATCTGCCAGGCGATCGAGACCTCCTTCGGGTCCCGGGTACGCCGGCTCGGGACGATGGCGATGTCGTCGAACGCGTACGCCCTGCGGCCGCGCTTGCCGCGCCCGATCTCGATCTCAGTCACGTGTGGTGGCCTTTCCTCTGGGTCTGCCCGTCCAGTATCCCCGACGGGCGGAGGACTGCGTTTCGGTGACCGCTGTACGGACGTACGCGGACACGGCGAAGGGGCGGACCCGGCTGCTCCGCCGGGTCCGCCCCTCACCTCACGCGCTTCAGCCCTTGCGGCTGTAGTTCGGTGCTTCGACCGTCATCTGGATGTCGTGCGGGTGGCTCTCCTTGAGGCCCGCCGAGGTGATGCGGACGAAGCGGCCCCGGTCCTGGAGCTCGGGGACGGTGCGGCCGCCGACGTAGAACATCGACTGGCGCAGGCCGCCGACGAGCTGGTGCACGACCGCCGACAGCGGACCGCGGTACGGCACCTGGCCCTCGATGCCCTCGGGGATGAGCTTGTCGTCGCCGCCCACGCCCTCCTGGAAGTAGCGGTCCTTGGAGAAGGAGCGCTGGTCACCGCGGGACTGCATCGCGCCGAGCGAGCCCATGCCGCGGTAGGACTTGAACTGCTTGCCGTTGATGAAGAGCAGCTCGCCCGGGGACTCCTCGCAGCCGGCGAGCAGCGAGCCGAGCATCACCGTGTCGGCACCCGCGACGAGCGCCTTGGCGATGTCGCCGGAGTACTGGAGGCCGCCGTCGCCGATGACGGGGACGCCCGCGGCCTTGGCGGCGAGCGAGGCCTCGTAGATCGCGGTGACCTGCGGGACGCCGATGCCGGCGACGACGCGGGTGGTGCAGATGGAACCGGGGCCGACGCCGACCTTGATGCCGTCGCAGCCGGCGTCGATCAGGGCCTGGGCGCCGTCGCGGGTGGCGACGTTGCCGCCGATGACGTCGACCGTGGAGTTCGACTTGATCTTCGCGACCATGTCGCCGACGAGGCGGGAGTGGCCGTGGGCGGTGTCGACGACGATGAAGTCGGCGCCCGCCTCGATCAGGGCCTGGGCGCGCTCGTAGGCGTCCCCGGCGACGCCGACGGCCGCGCCGACGAGCAGGCGGCCGTCCTTGTCCTTGGCGGCGTTCGGGTACTTCTCGGCCTTGACGAAGTCCTTGACCGTGATGAGGCCCTTGAGGATGCCCGAGTCGTCGACCAGCGGAAGCTTCTCGATCTTGTGGCGGCGCAGCAGCTCCATGGCGTCCACGCCGGAGATGCCGACCTTGCCGGTGACCAGCGGCATCGGGGTCATGACCTCGCGCACCTGGCGGCTGCGGTCCGACTCGAAGGCCATGTCGCGGTTGGTGACGATGCCGAGGAGCTTGCCGGCCGGGTCGGTGACCGGGACGCCGGAGATCCGGAACTTCGCGCACAGCTCGTCGGCCTCGCGCAGCGTCGCGTCGGGGTGGACCGTGATCGGGTCGGTGACCATGCCGGACTCGGAGCGCTTGACCAGGTCGACCTGGTTGGCCTGGTCGGCGATCGACAGGTTGCGGTGCAGGACGCCGACGCCGCCCTGGCGGGCCATCGCGATGGCCATGCGGGCCTCGGTGACCTTGTCCATGGCGGCGGACAGCAGCGGAACGTTCACACGGACGTTGCGCGAGATGAGGGAAGAGGTGTCGATCGCGTCAGGCGACATGTCCGACGCGCCCGGCAGCAGCAGCACGTCGTCGTAGGTCAGTCCGAGCGTGGCGAATTTGTCGGGCACTCCGTCGGCGGTCATGACACCTTCCCAAATGGTCTTGCTCAGCGCGGATGTCCATGCTAACGGGATCCCGACGCGTCTCATTCCACGACCAAGGCCGAGCGGAAGTTTCGTTGTTTCCTACGACGCGGGGGAACGACGGGGGACGGCAGATCGCGGCGCGGTCCGCCGGAGGGAGGGAGCGCCTACCGCTTACTGCTTACTGCTTACTGCTCGGCGAGGGCGCGGAGCCGGCTGAGCGCACGGTGCTGCGCGACGCGCACCGCGCCCGGGGACATCCCGAGCATCTGCCCGGTCTCCTCCGCGGTCAGGCCGACGGCCACCCGCAGGACCAGCAGCTCGCGCTGGTTCTCGGGCAGGTTGGCGAGGAGCTTCTTGGCCCAGGCGGCGTCACTGCTGAGCAGTGCCCGCTCCTCCGGGCCCAGGGAGTCGTCCGGCCGCTCCGGCATCTCGTCGGAGGGCACGGCCGTGCTGCCGGGGTGGCGCATCGCGGCGCGCTGGAGGTCGGCGACCTTGTGCGCGGCGATGGCGAAGACGAAGGCCTCGAAGGGGCGCCCGGTGTCCCGGTAGCGGGGGAGCGCCATCAGGACCGCGACGCAGACCTCCTGCGCCAGGTCCTCCACGAAGTGACGAGCGTCACCCGGGAGCCGCGACAGGCGGGTGCGGCAGTAGCGGATGGCGAGGGGGTGCACGAAGGCGAGCAGGTCGTGCGTGGCCTGTTCGTCGCCGTCGACGGCGCGGCGCACGAGCGCACTGACGGCCCCGGCACTGCCGCCCTTGGCGGCGCCGGTCGGGCCTGTGGCCGCGGGTGACCCCAGGGCCTCGTCGTCGCGCATCAATCCATGGTGCCTTGGCGCCGGTGGATTCGCGGCACCACGGTCCGTGTTGTGCATCGAAGCGTTATGAGCGGGTGCGCCGGACGTCATCTCCTGCACCCTCCCCTCCGCTCGGCCCGAATCTTCCCCGAGGACTGCACGTCTCCCAGAATGCGGCACACCTCAAGCATGCGGCATCGCGCCCGAAGCGACACGTCCCCCCGATTGTGCCCCGCCAATCCCCGGCTGCGCACCGGGTTCGGCGGGACATGGGCGGCGGGGCGGCGCCGCCCTGGAGGGGGCGCCTTCCGGAGGGGCGGCCGGGAAAGCGCCGCCCCGCCCGCCGGTGGCGGACGGGACCGCTCTCGACAGCCGTCCACCGGCCTCGCGGTCAGCGGACGAGGCCCCAGCGGAATCCGAGCGCCACGGCGTGCGCCCGGTCCGAGGCGCCGAGCTTCTTGAACAGCCTGCGGGCGTGGGTCTTGACCGTGTCCTCGGAGAGGAAGAGCTCGCGCCCGATCTCCGCGTTGGACCGGCCGTGGCTCATGCCCTCCAGCACCTGGATCTCGCGCGCGGTGAGGGTGGGCGCGGCGCCCATCTCGGCCGAGCGCAGCCGGCGCGGGGCCAGCCTCCAGGTCGGGTCGGCGAGTGCCTGGGTGACCGTGGCCCGCAGTTCGGCGCGCGAGGCGTCCTTGTGCAGGTAGCCGCGGGCTCCGGCGGCGACCGCGAGGGCCACGCCGTCCAGGTCCTCGGCGACCGTCAGCATGATGATGCGGGCGCCGGGGTCGGCGGAGAGGAGCCGGCGGACCGTCTCGACACCGCCGAGGCCGGGCATCCGGACATCCATCAGGATGAGGTCGGATCGGTCGGCACCCCAGCGGCGGAGGACTTCCTCGCCGTTGGCAGCCGTCGTCACACGCTCGACGCCGGGCACGGTGGCAACCGCGCGACGGAGCGCCTCTCGGGCAAGCGGGGAGTCGTCGCAGACGAGGACGGATGTCATGACCGCCCTCCGCAGCTGCTGATGCGCGTCACCTTGAGCCTCCAGGCTGGTACGTATCGTCACCTGTGCGGTCGATATCCCCGGACACCTGTCCGAGAACTTCTTGGTTCAACCGCCTTCGCACTCTCAACGATGGTCACTCGAAAGAGTTACGGGTCGGACGGACACCTTCGGCACTCTACGTGAGGAAGCGATCACGGCGTCGGAGCCACGAGGGGCGTGTCCTCCATCTGGAGCTATGCCCTATTTGGCGGCTTTCCTTCCGTTTGGCACGTGTCTGAGGCTAGATTCCCAATGAGTCATATTTACATCTACTCAGACAGTAGGTGTGGAGACATGGACCGTATCCGCCTCAGTACCGGCACCAAGAGGGACTACCAATGGCAGATTTCTCCCGCCTCCCCGGACCGAACGCCGACCTCTGGGACTGGCAGCTCCTCGCTGCCTGCCGCGGGGTCGACAGCTCCCTCTTCTTCCATCCGGAAGGCGAGCGGGGCGCGGCCAGGAGCGCGCGCGAGGCCTCGGCTAAAGAGGTCTGCATGAGATGCCCGGTGCGTGCGGAATGTGCCGCGCACGCACTCGCCGTCCGCGAGCCCTACGGGGTGTGGGGCGGCCTCACCGAGGACGAACGCGAGGAGCTGATGGGCCGCGCACGCCACCGCCTGATCCCGGCGTCCACCGCGATCGGACCGATCGCTCCGCACTGACCGCCCCGCGAAAGAGCCGAAGGAACGTTTCTTCGGATCCGTGGGCCCGCCCCGGCGTACCGAACCGTCGCCCGGGGCCGTCCCGCCGGTCGGCCCGGCTCAGCCCGGCCCGGCCGGCGGGCCCCCTCGGTACCGGGATCCTCGGTACCGGAGTCCCCGGTGCCGGAACCATCGGTGCCGGAATCATCGGTGCCGAATCCCGGCCCCCGGGACCCGCCCCGGGCCGGCACGTCACGCGTTCGGCCGTACCGCCGCGTCCGGTCAGCGCGTGGCGGCCCGCGCCAGTTCGCCCAGGGTCGCCGCCACGGCCGGCACCCGCGCGAGGTCCGGCAGTGTCAGGGCCACGACCTCCCGCTCGACGGCCGGCTCCACGGCGAGGGTGCTGACGCCCTTGGCCCGTACGGACTCCACCGCCAGCTCCGGCAGCACCGCGACGCCGAGCCCCGCGCCGACCAGGCCGACCACGGCCGGGTAGTCGTCGGTGGCGAAATCGATCCGCGGGGTGAAGCCGGCCCCCTCGCACACCTCCACCAGATGGCGGCGGCAGCGCGGGCAGCCCGCGATCCAGGGCTCGTCGGCCAGTTCCGCCATGCCCACCCGCTCCGCGCCCGCCAGCCGGTGCCCCTCCGGGACCAGCCCGACGAGCCGGTCCGTGAGCAGCGGCGTGACCACGAGGTCCTCCCACTCGGCCGCGGAACCGGATGCTCCGCCGTAGCGGAAGGCCAGGGCCAGGTCGCAGTCGCCCTCGCGCAGCATCTCCACCGACCGCGGGGGTTCGGCCTCGACGAGCGAGATGCGGGTACCGGGGTGTGCGGCGCGCATCGCCGCGAGCGCGGTCGGCACCAGGGTGGAGCTGCCGCTGGGGAAGGACACGAGCCGTACCCGGCCGGCGCGCAGGCCGGCGATGGCCGCGACTTCCTCCTCGGCCGCGGTCAGCCCGGCCAGGATCCCGGCGGCGTGCCGTACCAGGGCCTCGCCGGCCTGCGTCAGCCGCATCTCGCGGCCCGTACGGATCAGCAGCGGGGTGCCCGCCGACTGTTCGAGGGCCTTCATCTGCTGGGAGACGGCGGGCTGGGTGCAGCCGAGTTCGCGTGCGGCGGCGGAGAAGGAGCCGGTCCCGGCGACGGCGCGCAGGACGCGGAGATGACGTGCCTCTATCACCCCTTGAGCATAAGCCAGGCTTTGACCGTGACGCCCGTACGGGCCTGTCCCTTTGAGCGGCCGGGGCGGGGCTCGCTCTGGAAGCACCGCCCCGGCACGGTGGGTAGCGGAGGCGCCGGGGTTCCTCGGGCCGGGCCCAACACCGGCCCCGCCCCACGGGACACCCCCCGACCCGGGCGGCTAGGTTGCGCCTATGACGACTGCGTTGATTACGGGATCCACGGCGGGCATCGGCGCCGCCTTCGCCCGCCGGCTCGCCTCCCAGGGGCACAACCTCGTGCTGGTGGCCCGCGACACCAAGCGGCTGGCCGAGCAGGCCACCGAGCTGCACGACCGCCACGGCATCGAGGCCGAGGTACTGGCCGCGGACCTGTCCACCGAGGAGGGCATCTCGGCCGTCGAGACCCGCCTGGAGGACCGTACGCACCCGGTGGACCTGCTGGTCAACAACGCCGGCTTCGGCAACAAGGGCCGCTACCTCGAAGTCTCCATGGCCGACGAGCTGGCCATGATCAAGGTGCACGTGGAGGCGGTGCTGCGGCTGACCTCGGCGGCGACCGCCTCGATGCGCGAGCGCGGGCGCGGCGGGGTCGTCAACGTGGCCTCGGTGGCGGCGTTCGTGCCGCGCGGGACCTACGGGGCAAGCAAGGCCTGGGTCGTGCAGTTCACCCAGGGCGCGGCCAAGGACCTGGCGGGCTCCGGGGTGCGGCTGATGGCCCTGTGCCCCGGCTTCGTCCGGACCGAGTTCCACCAGCGGGCCGGCATGGGAACGGACAACATCCCCGGCTGGCTGTGGCTGGACGCCGACAAGCTGGTGGCCGCGGCGCTGGCCGACCTGGCGCGCGGCAAGACCGTGTCGATCCCGGACCCGCGGTACAAGGCGCTGATGGGCGTCGTGAAGCTGACGCCGCGCGGGCTGCTCGGCGGCGTGTCGTCCCGTACGGGCCGCAAGTACGGCCCCCAGTAGGCCGTCCGACTCGTCGGTAAACCCGCCATCCGGGCGAAATCTCCCTAAAATGGACGTGTTCCATCCGGCCTGGGAGGCGACGCGATGACATTCGTACAGGTGATCGACTACGAAACCAGGCGGTTCGACGAGATGAACGCGCTCATCGACCGCTGGGCGGAGCAGAGCAGCGGCAGGCGCACCGCCACGCACACGATGATCGGCCAGGACCGGGACGCTCGGACCCACTACGTGGACATGGTGGAGTTCCCCTCGTACGAGGACGCCATGCGCAATTCGCACCTGCCCGAGACGGACCGGATGTTCCAGGAGATGGTGGCCCTCTGCGAGGGCATGCCGAAGTTCGTGAACCTCGACGTGGTCCGGGACGAGCACCTCAACAAGCAGCTCGTCGAGCGCGTGTTCCAGGAGGCCCTCATGGGCGGGGACATGACCGTCCTCGACGAGTGCTTCGCGACGAACTACATCGACCACGACGCCAGCAAGGAGGAGAGCACCGTCATCGGACGCGAGGCCATGCGCGCCGATGTGGAGACCTGGCGCTCGGCCTTCCACATGACCTTCGAGCCGGTGGCCCGGCTGGCCGAGGGCGACATGGTCACCACGGTGTGGAACTGGCGCGGCACCCACGACAAGGGCCCGTTCATGGGGGTCGCCCCGTCCGGGAAGACGTACGAGATGTCCGGGAGCACCACGTTCCGCTGCCTGGACGGGGAGATCATCGAGGGCTGGTGGCACTACAACCCCGGCTCCCTGCAACGGCAGATGGGCGGATCGGGTTCCCCGTACGGGTCCTGAGGCCGCATCACGGGGAAGGCCCCGCCCCGCGGCTGCGGGACGGGGCCTCCTCGGCGTGGTGCGTGCGGTCAGTGGCTGTGACCGTGGCCGTGGCCGTGACCGGCGTCGGCCTCTTCCTCGGCCGGCTTCTCGACGACCAGGGTCTCGGTCGTGAGCAGCAGGGAGGCGATGGAAGCGGCGTTCTCCAGCGCGGAGCGGGTGACCTTGACCGGGTCGATGACGCCGGCCTTGACCAGGTCGCCGTACTCGCCGGTGGCGGCGTTGAAGCCCTGGCCCTTGTCGAGCTCGGCGACCTTCGAGGTGATGACGTAGCCCTCGAGGCCGGCGTTCTCGGCGATCCAGCGCAGCGGCTCGACGGCGGCGCGGCGGACGACGGAGACGCCGGTGCCCTCGTCGCCGGTCAGGCCGAGGTTGCCCTCCAGGACCTTGACGGCGTGGACGAGCGCGGAGCCACCGCCGGAGACGATGCCCTCCTCGACCGCGGCGCGGGTCGCCGAGATGGCGTCCTCGAGGCGGTGCTTCTTCTCCTTGAGCTCCACCTCGGTGGCGGCGCCGACCTTGATGACGCAGACGCCGCCGGCGAGCTTCGCCAGGCGCTCCTGCAGCTTCTCGCGGTCCCAGTCGGAGTCCGTGGACTCGATCTCGGCCTTGATCTGGTTGACGCGGCCCGCGACGTCGGCGGAGTTGCCGCCGCCGTCGACGATGGTCGTGTCGTCCTTGGAGACGGTCACGCGGCGCGCGGAGCCCAGGACGTCCAGACCGGCCTGGTCGAGCTTGAGGCCGACCTCCTCGGCGATGACGGTCGCACCGGTGAGGGTGGCGATGTCCTGGAGCATGGCCTTGCGGCGGTCACCGAAGCCGGGGGCCTTGACGGCGACCGCGTTGAAGGTGCCGCGGATCTTGTTGACGACGAGGGTGGAGAGCGCCTCGCCCTCGACGTCCTCGGCGATGATCAGCAGCGGCTTGGAGGCGCCGGCCTGGATGACCTTCTCCAGCAGCGGCAGCAGGTCCTGGATCGAGGAGATCTTGCCCTGGTGGATCAGGATGTACGGGTCATCGAGGATGGCCTCCATACGCTCCTGGTCGGACACCATGTACGGCGACAGGTAGCCCTTGTCGAAGGCCATGCCCTCGGTGAACTCGAGCTCCAGGCCGAAGGCGTTGGACTCCTCGACGGTGATGACACCGTCCTTGCCGACCTTGTCCATCGCCTCGGCGATGAGCTCGCCGACCTGCGAGTCCTGCGCGGAGAGCGCGGCCACGGCGGCGATGTCGGACTTGTCCTCGATCGGGCGGGCGGTCGCGAGGAGCTCCTCGGACACGGCCTTGACCGCGGCGTCGATGCCCTTCTTCAGGGCGGCCGGGGAAGCACCCGCGGCGACGTTGCGCAGACCCTCGCGGACCAGCGCCTGGGCCAGCACGGTGGCGGTGGTGGTGCCGTCGCCCGCGATGTCGTTGGTCTTGGTCGCCACCTCCTTCACGAGCTGCGCGCCCAGGTTCTCGTACGGGTCGTCCAGCTCGACCTCGCGAGCGATGGTGACACCGTCGTTGGTGATGGTGGGGGCGCCGAACTTCTTGTCGATGACGACGTTGCGGCCCTTGGGGCCGATCGTCACCTTGACCGTGTCGGCAAGCTTGTTGACGCCGCGCTCGAGGGCGCGACGGGCGTCCTCGTCGAACTTCAGGATCTTCGCCATGGGAGCGGTTCAGCCCTCTCGAAAACTCGGGTTTAACGAACTGCGCCCCTCGCCGCCCGGCAATCAGCGGGGTGACCAGGGGCGCAGCTCAAAGCAAAACGTGAAGTACCGGTGGTGCTTACTTCTCGACGATCGCGAGCACGTCGCGAGCCGAGAGGACGAGGTACTCCTCGCCGCTGTACTTCACTTCGGTGCCGCCGTACTTGCTGTACAGCACGATGTCGCCGACGCTGACGTCCAGCGGGAGACGCTGGCCGTCCTCGAAGCGACCCGGACCGACCGCAAGGACGACGCCCTCCTGGGGCTTCTCCTTCGCGGTGTCCGGGATGACCAGGCCGGAGGCCGTGGTCTGCTCGGCGTCGAGCGGCTGGACCACAATGCGGTCCTCAAGCGGCTTGATGGCAACCTTGGAGCTGGCGGTCGTCACGATCCGACCTCCCCCTTCGGAGATCCGGGGTTAACTGTCTGAGGTGGCGACCAGGTCGATCCGTCGTCGCGGGTGCCGGACCTGCCTGTCGCTGTGTTGGCACTCACCAGGGGCGAGTGCCAGGTGCGAGACTATTCCGGCGATTAGCACTCGGTCAAGCGGAGTGCCAACACGCTCCACCGGAGCTGGACGGAACAGGCCGTCAGATTCCTGTCCCGCCGCTGGTCAGAGGCTTTTGAGGGGCTCAGAAATCCCCCTGTTCCAGTGGTCTGACGGACACTAGTATCCCGATCATGAACACTTCAACGGGGGCGGACCGGGGCGCCGCGGCGCGCGGCATCGGCTTCAGACGCCTGTACGGAACCGTCATCTCCATCGCCGGCACGGTGATCCTGCTCTACTTCGTCATCCCCCGGATGACGACCCAGCTGACCGGCGTCGAGGGCTCGTTCACCGCCGTCTCCTGCACCCCGTACGACGCGCGCGACGAAGACGACAAGAGCGTGATGTGCAGCGGCTCCTTCACCGCCGCGGACGGCTCCTTCTCGCTCGGCCGGGTCTCGGTGGACACCACCTTCGACGCCCTGCCCACCGCCCCCGTCGACACCGTCGCGAGCGGCCCGGACGCCACCGAGATCGTCTCCGCCGACCCCAGGGCCTGGCAGATACCCGGCGCCACCGGACTGCTCTGCCTCGGCTTCGCCGTCTGGAACGTCACCTCCATCGCCCGGCACGTCCGCGACTCCCGCCGCCCGGCCGCGGCGAACCCCGCTCCGGCTCCGGCTCCCGCGGAGCCGACGGCGGCCTGAGGACGTTCCCGCCCGGTATGTGACGCTTGACCGGTGCGCATCCTGGTGGTCGAAGACGAAGAGAACCTGGCCGAATCCCTCAGGCAGGGCCTGTCCGCCGACGGCCACCGCGTCGAGGTGGCCCACGACGGACACCGCGGCCTCGACCTCGCCCTCACCGGCGGACCGTACGACGTCGTGGTCCTGGACCTGATGCTCCCGGGCCTCGGCGGCCACGAGATCTGCACCCGGATGCGCGCCCACGGCGACCCCACCCCCGTCCTGATGCTGACCGCCCGGGACGGCGAGCACGACGAGGCCGACGGGCTCGACGCCGGCGCCGACGACTACCTCACCAAGCCGTTCTCCTTCGTGGTGCTGGGCGCGCGCCTGCGCGCCCTCGCCCGCCGGGCCGCCGCCCCCGAGCCCACCGTGCTCCAGGCTGGCGACCTGGTCCTCGACCCCCATGACCGGCGCTGCCGCCGCGGCACCCGGGAGATCGAACTCACCGCCCGCGAACTGGGCGTGCTCGCCTGCCTGATGCGACGGCCCGGCCGGGCCGTCGCCAAACAGGACGTCCTCGACGAGGTCTGGGACGCCCCGCACGGCATCGACCCGAACATCGTCGAGGTGTACGTCTCCTCCCTGCGCAAGAAGATCGACGCCCCCTTCGGCCGCCGCTCCATCCTCACCGTCCACGGCACCGGCTACCGGATGGCGCCCGACGGTGGTTAGCAGCCTCCGGGCCCGCACCGCCCTGGCCGCCGCGCTCGCCATGGCCGCCGTCCTGGCCGTCGGCGGGCTGTGGCTGCACACCGTGCTCCGCGCCAACCTCCTCGACAACACCACCGGCCGCACCGAACTCGCCGCCCGCAAGGCCGCCGCCCTGTTCGACGCGGGCTCCGGGCCGCCCGGGAGCCGGCTGCCCGCGCCCGAGGGCGGCGTCGACCTGGTCCTCGTACGCGACGCGGCCGGGCGGACCGTCGCCGCCAGCGGGGACCCGAAGGACGCCCCCGACTTCGGCGCACTGCTCCCCGGGGGCGGGGGCGAACCCGGCTCCGGCACCGGCTCCGGCTCCGACGCCCGTTCGGCGGTGCTCCCGCCCGCGCACCCCGGCGGGCAGCGGCGCGTGGTGGTCGTGGTGGCGGCGCCGGGGGCGGGGGCTCCAGCGGCGCCGGGCGCGGCCGGGGCGGCCCGGCCGGCCGGGGAACGCGCTCCGCACGTCGTCTACGCCATGACCGTGCTCGGCGACGTCGACGACGCCACCCGCGCCATCGCCGCCGGTCTCCTCGCCGGCGCACCCCCGCTGATCGCCTTCGCCGCCGCGCTGGCCTGGTGGGTCACCGGGCACGCGCTGCGCCCCGCCACCGCGATCCGTACCGAGCTGGCCGCCGTCACCGCGAGCGAGCTGGACCGGCGCGTCCCCGACCCGGGTGGCGCGGACGAGATCGCGCAGCTGGCCCGGACCGTCAACGACACCCTGGACCGGCTGGAGCGCTCCGACGCGCGGCAGCGGCAGTTCACCGCCGACGCCTCCCACGAACTGCGCAACCCGCTCGCCGCCGTCCGCTCCCGGCTGGAGGTGGCCCTGGCCATGGCGCGGCCCGACCGGGAGTCGGTCGCCGCCGCGCTGGCCGAGACCGAGCGCCTCCAGCGGATCGCCGCCGACCTGCTGCTGCTCGCCCGCCTCGACGGCGGCCCGGCGCCCCGGCCCGAGCCGGTCGACCTCGCGCTGCTGGCCGCCGAGGACGCGGCCCGCCGGCCCGCGCCCCGCGTGCCGCTGCGGCTGGAGGCGGGGGTGCCCGTACCGGCGTACGGGGATCCGGCCCGGCTGGAGCGGGCCCTGGCCAACCTGGTGGACAACGCGCTGCGCCACGCCGGCGGCGGCGTCGTCGTCCGGGCCCGGGCGGGCGGCGACTGGGCGGTGCTGGAGGTGGTGGACGACGGTCCGGGGATCCCGGAGGCGGACCGGGACCGGATCTTCGAGCGGTTCGTACGGCTGGACGCGGACCGGGGCCGGGCCGGCGGCGGCACCGGGCTGGGCCTGGCCATCGCCCGGGAGATCGCGCGGGCGCACGGGGGCGACGTACGCGCGCTGCCGGCGCGGGGCGGGGGCGCGCGGCTCCAGCTGCGCATCCCGGCGGGGCGCGGCTGAGCGCCCCGGCCGCCCGCAGGGCCCCCGGCCGCGGGGATCCTCAGGATTCCTTCAGCGGGACTGCGCCAGCATCGGTGGGCATGAGCGCGCAACGGAGGAAGACCAGCCGCCGCAAGCCCTCACCGCGCCGGATCGGCCGCACGCTGCTGATCACCGGCTGCGCGTTGACGGTGATGGCGGGCGGCACCGCCTGGTACGTCTACCGGGACCTGGTGTCGAGCATCGGCAGCTCCAAGGCCCTGGAGGGCGCCGAGAAGTCGGCGCACGGCGACGCGAACATCCTGCTCATGGGGCTGGACAGCCGCCGCGACCAGAACGGCGACCCGCTGCCGGACGAGGTGCTCGACAAGCTGCACGCGGGCAGCTCCGACATCGGCGGCTACAACGCGAACACCATGATCCTGCTGCACGTGCCCGGTGACGGCAGCCGGGCGAAGGCCTTCTCGATCCCGCGCGACGACTTCGTCGCGATACCCGGGCACGGCAAGGACAAGATCAAGAAGGCGTACGGGCTGGCGAAGTCCGCGAGGGAGGACCAGCTGGCGGCCCAGGGCGTCAAGGACCGGCGGCGGCTGGAGCGGGAGGGCCGCGAGGCGGGGCGCCGGGCGCAGATCGACACCGTACGGAACTTCCTGGGCGTACCGGTCGATCACTTCGCGGAACTGAACCTGGCCGGTTTCTACCACCTCGCGAACGCGCTGGGCGGGGTCCCGGTGTGCCTGAACAAGCCGGTGAAGGACCGCTGGTCGGGGGCCGACTTCCCGGCGGGCCGGCAGGAACTCGACGGCAGGCAGTCGCTGGCCTTCGTACGGCAGCGGCACGGGCTGACCATGGGCGACCTCGACCGGACGAAGCGGCAGCAGGCCTTCCTCGCGGGCGCCACGCAGAAGCTGAACACGGCCGGGACCTTCACGGATCCGGTGAAGCTGGTCAAGCTGATCGACACGGCGAAACAGGACGTGGTGACGGACGCGGGATGGGACCTGCTGTCGTTCGTGAAGCAGGCGAAGAACCTGTCCGGGGGCGAAGTGCAATTCACGACACTCCCCGTCGAGGGGTTCGGAAGGAACCATGGGGAGGACATCAACGTCGTAGATGATATGAAGATAAAGCGCCTTATTGCCGAGCAGATCGGTCCCCAGACCACTGCGACCCCGAGTGCACCGGGCGCCACGTCCTCATCGGCGGGGGCCTCGTCACCGGGTGCCTCGTCGCCAGGTGCCTCGTCGCCGGGCGCCTCGTCACCAGGGGCCTCGTCACCGGGCGCCTCGTCACCAGGCAGCTCCGCCGTTCCTCCGCCGGCCGCCGAGCCGCCGCAGCCCTCCGGACCGCAGAAGGACAGCATCGACGGCGGCGGCGTCCCGTGCGTGGACTGAGGCCCCTGACGTCGGCGGGCGCCCGCCGACGCACCGAAGCATTGCTGCTCGTCCTCGTCGTCGGCATCGCCGTTTTCGGCCATGTGAGCGCCGGGCTGGCCATGAACGGCGAGCTGCCGCAGCACCTCACCAGCTTCACGATCAGCATGACCCTGCTGTCCCTGGTCGGGCACCTGGGCATCCGGCGGTTCGCGGCGTACGCGGATCCGCTGGTCTTCCCGCTGGCCATGCTGCTGACCGGGCTCGGGCTGGTGCTGATCCACCGGCTCGACCAGGGGTACATCGAGCGGTACAACTCGGACGCGAACGCGCCCGGCCAGCTGATGTGGACGGTGGTCGGGGTCGCCGCCTGCCTCCTCGTCGTGGCGCTGCTGCGCGACCACCGGCTGCTCCAGCGGTTCATCTACATCACGATGGCCGGCTCGCTGGTGCTGCTGATCGCGCCGGCGTTCTTCGGCGCCGACACCTACGGCGCGAAGCGGTGGATCAAGCTCTTCGGCTTCTCGCTCCAGCCCGGCGAGTTCGTGAAGATCATGATCGCCGTCTTCTTCGCGGGCTACCTGGTCGTCCACCGCGACTCGCTCGCGCTGACCGGCCGGAAGTTCCTCGGCATGCGGCTGCCCCCGATGCGCCAGCTCGGTCCCATCATCACCGTGTGGATCGTCTCGATGCTGGTCCTGGTCTTCGAGCGCGACCTGGGCACCTCGCTGATCTTCTTCGGCGTCTTCGTCGTCATGCTGTACGTCGCCACGGAGCGCACCAGCTGGATCGTGTGCGGCCTGCTCATGGCCTCCGTGGGCGCCTTCGTGGTCGGCTCGACCGAGCCCCACGTCAAGGCGCGCGTGGCCGCCTGGCTGAATCCGCTCTCGTACTACTGGGAGAACCGTCCGCCCGGCATCAACTCCGACCAGTCCGCCCAGGCCCTGTTCAGCTTCGGCACGGGCGGCGTCTCGGGCACCGGCCTCGGCATGGGCCACCCCGAGCTGATCGCCTTCGCCGGCCGCAGCGACTTCATCCTGACCACGGTGGGCGAGGAACTCGGCCTGGCCGGGGTCATGGCCGTCATCCTGCTCTACGCGCTCCTCGCGCAGCGCGGGCTGCGGATGGCGCTCGCCGCGCGGGACCCGTTCGGCAAGCTGCTGGCGGTGGGCCTGGCCGCGGCCCTGGCGCTCCAGGTCTTCGTGGTCGCGGGCGGCGTCACGGGCCTGATCCCCCTCACCGGCAAGGCCCTCCCCTTCCTGGCGAAGGGCGGCTCGTCCCTCCTGGCCAACTGGATCATGATCGCCCTCCTCCTCCGCATCAGCGACAGCGCGGAACGCCAACGCGAAGCCGACGCCCGCGACCCGGCCGAAACCACACTCACCCCAAGGGTCGGGGTGGGGTGAGGGGGGCGGGGGTGGGGGTGGGGTGGTCGGTCGGTCGGTCGGTCGGTCGGGGTCGGGGGGCGGCGGGGTCCCCGTGATCCGGATCAGGGAGGGTTTGGTGGTTTCCCGTCAGTCTCATCGTCTCTCCGGGGTGGACCGGTCCCTCAAGGGCGCTCCCTGCGGTCGCGTCGCTACGCGATGGCCTACGGCCACCCTTGACCGACCGCCCCACCCCGGAAAGCCGAAGACCGACGGGAACCCCCCAAAAGAACGGTCACGGGGACGGATAAACAGGAGCGGGTCTCTCAGCGATGAGGCGAGGGGCCGGGGGTCGGCATGCCGGGCACACGGCCCCCTCGCGGCCCCTTCCGGGACCAGACCGCCGCCTACCCACCCGAAATGACGACCAGGACGTCCTGGGGTGCAGTCAGGCGCGCGTGAGATCGCTACGCGCTTCTCTCGGCTTAGCGGCAGCGGCCCGTCTAGGGCTGGACATAGACCGCAGGAGGCACCTGTTCCACGGTGTCGTCTCAGCGGCTGACGACCGGCCGTGGTCACTTTCACGGGCAGTCTGGGGTCTTTCCTGCCGGGGGATGTCACCGCAGGAGGACAGGCGGGCGGTAGCCGCACGTCAAGGGTGATGGGTGGGGCGTGTGGGCGGTCTATGTCCAGCCCCAGACGGTCGTCGGACGCTAAGCCGAGAGAAGCGCGTAGCGATCCGATGCGCCTGACTGCACGCCAGGCTGATGTGGTCGTCATTTCGGGTGGGTAAGGAGTGGTTGTGGTCCCGGAAGGGGGCGCGAGGGGGCCGTATGCCCGGCCTACCGGCCCCCGGCCCCTCGGCTCATCGCTGAGAGACCCGCTCCTCCCCCTCTTCCCCGTGACCGTTCTTTTGGGGGGTTCCCGTCGGTCTTCGGCTTTCCGGGGTGGGCCGGTCGGTCAAGGGTGGCCGAAGGCCATCGCGAAGCGACGCGAACGAAGTGAGCGCCCTTGAGGGACCGGTCCAGCCCGGAGAGACGATGAGACTGACGGGAAACCACCAAACCCACCCTGATACGGACCAGCTAAAACCCCGCCGCCCCCGACCCCGCCCCACCCCCACTACAAGTAGTCCTCCAGGCGCCCGATGCTGTAGCCCTGTTCCTGGATGCTGCGCAGCATGCGGGTGGTCATCTGGGTTTCCGTCGCGCCCTTGAGTTCCGACGGGCCGCGGAAGTGGGCCAGGAGTATGTCGCCCGGTTTGAGGGCGGAGCCCTCGGCGTACTGGAAGTCGTTGATCTGCATCGACGCGCGCCACAGGACGACCGAGGTGATTCCGCACTCGGAGGCGGCCCTGAGGGTGTCGTCGTTGTAGTTGCCGAACGGCGGCCGGAAGAGCGGGGGGCGCTGTCCGAAGCGCTTCTCCAGGCGGTCCTGCTGGCCGCATATCTCCTTCTTCTGCGCCGCGAAGGGCAGGGTCCGGAGGTTCGGGTGGGTCAGGGTGTGGTTGTTTAT
The DNA here is from genome assembly GCF_040611935.1 of Streptomyces sp. NPDC006512. Classification (NCBI taxonomy): domain Bacteria; kingdom Bacillati; phylum Actinomycetota; class Actinomycetes; order Kitasatosporales; family Streptomycetaceae; genus Streptomyces; species Streptomyces sp. NPDC006512. The sequence continues at coordinate 164,417 of NZ_JBEXPG010000002.1, forward strand.
GGTGCTGCCGGAGCCGTTGTCGCGGAGCTTCTCGAAGTGTCCGTAGTCCGCGGCGGCCACGTTGTCGGTGAGGAACATGCTGATCGGCAGCTTGAGGTCGGCCGCCATCCGCAGGAATTCCGGGTCTTTCTCCGCGCCGTCGTCGAAGGTCAGGAAGACGACCTTGTCCTGCGGCGCGACGGGTATTCGGTCCACCACCGCGGCCTTGCCCGGGGCGGCCTTCGGCAGCTGGGGTTTGCGGTCGGGCTTGGGCGCGTACTGGACGGGGGCGGTCAGCCCCCACTTGCGGTACGCCTCGTCCGACGCCGCGCCGCCCGCGTGGGCGGGGGGCGTGGCGGAGGCGGACGGGGAGGCCGTCGGGGTCGCCCCGTCCTGCGTGGCCTTGCGGCCGAGCCGTTCGATGGGATCCACGCTGTTCCCGCACCCCGTCAGGGACAACGCGAGCGCGCCGGCCGTCAGCGTCCCGGCCATCAGCCGACGCGCGTACTTCACAGGTAGTCCTCCAGGCGGGCCACGGCGTACCCCTTGTCCGTGACGGTCTTCATGACATGACGGATCATGTCAGGCATCGTGCCCTTCCAGTCCTCCCGTCCCCGGAAGTGCGTGAGGATGATGTCCCCGGGGTGGAGGTCGCGGTCCCACTCGCGGTAGTCCATCCGGTTCGGGAAGGCCTCGGCGTTCCACAGCGGAACGGCCTTGATGCCGCAGGACTTGGCCGCGATGAGCGTGTCCTGGTTGTAGTTCCCGTACGGCGGGCGGAAGAGCGTGGGCCGCTTGCCGAACTGCTTCTGGATCGTGTCCTGCTGGCCGCAGATCTCCTGGCGCTGCTTCTCGTACGACAGCGCGGGCATGTAGCGGTGGTTGAGCGTGTGGTTGTTCAAGGTGACGCCGGCGGCCTGCATCTCCTTGAAGTACGGGTAGTTGTCGCGAACGATGTAGTCGCTGAGGAACGCCGTGTACGGGATCTTCAGTTCCTTCATCATCCTGATGAACTCGGGGTCCTTCTCCGCGCCGTCGTCGACCGTGAGGAAGACGACCTTGTCCTCCGTCGGGACCGTCGTGAAGACGGGCGGCAGGTTCTCCTGGTCCTCGACCTCGAAGCCGTCGCGGGTGCTGATCTCCGGCTTCTCCTTGGGCCCGGCCGGCGCCGCGAGGGGCAGCTTGGCCAGGCCCCATTTCTTCGCGGCGGCGATCCGGGCCTGCTGGGCGGCCTTGAGGCGGTCGGCGTGGTTGCCGGCCGCTCCGGCCGCGGGGCCCTCGGCTCCCTGGCCGGGCTTCGTCTTGGCCGGCGTCGACTCCCCGGCGCCGCATCCCGTTCCGAGGGCGGCCACCAGCAGCGCGGCCGCGGCCACCCCGTACCGGCCGCGCGGACGTACCGCGGACCGGTGACCCAAGTGCGCAGTCTTTCCCTTTTGTCGTACTAGCTGCATAGCTGCGGATCTTTACATCGGACAAGGCCGTACCGTCGTCGACACCACGGCCGGACTCCGCCCTTCCACCGACTGGCCCACAATGGTGCGGTGACCCCCGAAGACTTCGCCGCGCTCCTCACCCCAGAGGGCCGCGCGCTCCTCGACTCGCTCCGCGACCACGACCCCGCCCAGGAGCTGGCCCTGGCGACCCGGCTGCGCCGCGAGCACCCCGCGCCCCTGGTGTCGGCCGCGCTGGGGCAGGCCCGGCTGCGGCAGCGGGCGGTGGCGAAGTTCGGGGCCGAGGACGCGTTCCGGATGTACTTCACGCCCGGCGGCGGGGAGATGGCGACCCGCGCGCCGGTGGCCTCGTACCGTGCGGGCCGGCTCGCGGAGCTCGGCGTACGCAGCGTCGCGGACCTGTGCTGCGGCATCGGCGGGGACGCCCTGGCCCTGGCCCGGCTCGGGATCCGAGTGCTGGCCGTGGACGTCGACCCGCTGACGGTGGCCGTCGCGCGGGCCAACGCCGAGGCGCTGGGGCTGGCGGACCTGATCGAGGTCCGGGAGGCGGACGTGACGGACGTGGACGTGTCCGGGTACGACGCCGTGTTCATCGACCCCGCGCGCCGGGGCGGCCGCGGCCGCGTGTTCGACCCGGAGTCCTACTCGCCGCCGCTGTCGTGGGCCGTGGCGACGGCCCGTACGGCGAAGTACGCGGCCCTCAAGATCGCCCCCGGGATTCCGCACGAGGCGGTCCCGGCGGAGGCCGAGGCGGAGTGGATCTCCGATCACGGGGACGTGAAGGAGGCCGTGCTGTGGTTCGGGACCGAGCCCGGCACGGTGCGCGCGACCCTGCTGCCCGGCCCGCGCCGGCTGCACACCACCGACCCGCTGCCGGACCCGGATGCCGGCCCGGTCGGGCGCTGGCTCTACGAGCCCGACGGCGCCGTGATCCGCGCCCACCTCGTCGCCGAGGTGGCCGAGGCGGTGGGCGGCCGGCTCATCGACCCGACCATCGCCTACGTCACCGCCGACGAGCTCCGTCCGACGCCGTACGCGACGGCGTACGAGATCACCGACGTGCTTCCGTTCGGGCTGAAGAAGCTGAAGGCGCTGCTGCGCGAGCGCGAGGTCGGCATCCTGACGGTGAAGAAGCGCGGGTCGGCCATCGAGCCGGAGGAGCTGCGCAGGAAGGTGAAGCCGCAGGGCCCGAACTCGGCGACGGTCTTCCTGACGCGGGTGGCGGGAGCCCCCTCGATGCTGATCGGCTCGCCGGCGCCGGTGGCGTAGCGGGCCCGGGCCGCTCAGCCCCGCGTGTCGGAGAGCGCCGGCCGGGCCGGGGCCGCGCCCGGGACCGGGCGGAAGGAGCGGGCCACCCAGCGCTGGTGCACGCCCGCCTTGGCCAGCCCGAGCAGGCCGGTGATCCACAGGATCATGCCGACCCCCATGAAGTAGGCGACCTCGCCGTACGTGTCGCCCGGCCCCGCCCCGGCCGCGGCCGCGAAGGCCACCCAGAGCCCGGCCCCGCCCACCGCGAGCGACGCCGCCAGCCACACCAGGCTCCGCGCGGGGGCGCGCAGCCGGCCGTCGGCGGCGGGGTCCCGGGCCGCCTCGGCCCAGGCGCACAGCAGCCGGCCCAGGTGCCGTTCCCGCCGGGCGCCCCAGGCCAACCAGAGCCCGGCCGGCACCAGCACGCCCAGCCCGATCAGGCCGAAGACGAAACCGAAGAAGCAGGAGAGGGGGTCGCCCGATTCCAAGGCGGTGACGGCCATGCCGACGAAGGTCCAGCCGACCACGAAGAGCGCGGCGACGGCCCACAGGAGCAGCAGCCGCCCCAGGCCCATGCTGCGCCGGCCGAGGTCCGCGAGGAAGCGCGCGCGGTCGGCCCGTACGGCGCTCTCGTCCAGCCATTCGCGCAGGTGCGCGGGCGGCGGCGGGGGCGGGAGGTCGCGGCTAGGCATGCGCATGACCATAGCGGCAGCCGGTCCAGGCCCGCCGGAGTCCCCTTCGACCACCGCTCCAGCCGCAGGTCCGGGGGCCGCGGGCAGCTTCCGCCCGCGCCGGGCGCCCCGCCCGCGGCGCCTCAGCCGCCCGTGACCTCCACCGACTCGAACCGCCACCGGTGCACGGCCCGGGCGATCAGGTCCGCGGCCGGCTCCGGCAGTTCGGGCAGCTCCGCCGCCACGCCCTCGGCGGCTTCCCACCAGGTGATCACGAGCACCCGGTCCTGCGCGGCGCGCAGCACCTCGCGGCGCACCGGCTCCCGGGCCAGGACCCGCGAGCGGGCCCACTCCAGCAGTTCGTTGCCCCGGCCGTCGGCGGCCCGGGCCTCCCACATCAGCGCGACGGTGCTCACGAGTAGAGGTTGTCCTTGCTGAGCTCGTGGACGTGGTCGTGGCTGTGACCGTGACCGTGGCCGTCGCCGTGCGTGTGGGACTCCCCCGGCACGTGCGGGTCGGTCACCGGCAGCGAGGAGTCGGCGGACAGGTCCCAGTCGGAGGCCGGCCGGTTCCGCTTGACCATCTCGGCGCCGAGCGCGGCGACCATCGCGCCGTTGTCCGTGCACAGCTTCGGCCGCGGTACGCGCAGGATGATCCCGGCGTCGTCGCAGCGTTCCTGTGCGAGCGAGCGGAGCCGGGAGTTGGCGGCCACGCCGCCGCCGATCATCAGGTGGTCGACGCCCTCGTCCTTGCAGGCGCGGATCGCCTTGCGGGTCAGCACGTCGACCACGGCTTCCTGGAAGGACGCCGCCACGTCACGCACCGGCACCTCCTCCCCCGCCTTCCGCTTCGCCTCGATCCAGCGGGCGACGGCCGTCTTGAGGCCGGAGAAGGAGAAGTCGTACGCCGCGTCGCGCGGCCCCGTCAGCCCGCGCGGGAAGTTGATCGCCTTCGGGTCGCCCTCGCGCGCGAGGCGGTCGATGACCGGGCCGCCGGGGAAGCCGAGCTGGAGCACCCGGGCGATCTTGTCGAAGGCCTCGCCGGCGGCGTCGTCGATGGTCGCGCCGAGCGGGCGGACGTCGGAGGTGATGTCCGGGGCGAGCAGCAGCGAGGAGTGCCCGCCGGACACCAGCAGCGCCATGGTCGGTTCGGGCAGCGGCCCGTGCTCCAGCTGGTCGACGCAGATGTGCGAGGCGAGGTGGTTGACCCCGTAGAGCGGTTTGCCGAGGGCGTACGCGTACGCCTTCGCCGCCGAGACGCCCACCAGGAGGGCGCCGGCCAGGCCCGGTCCGGCCGTGACGGCGATGCCGTCGAGGTCGCGGGCGCTGACCCCGGCCTCCTTCAGGGCGCGTTCGATGGTGGGGACCATGGCCTCCAGGTGGGCCCGGGAGGCGACCTCGGGGACGACCCCGCCGAAGCGGGCGTGCTCGTCGACGCTCGACGCGATGGCGTCCGCGAGCAGGGTCGTGCCGCGGACGACGCCGACGCCGGTCTCGTCGCAGGAGGTCTCGATGCCGAGGACGAGAGGTTCGTCAGCCATTGCTCTCACTGCTCTCAGTTCTTGCTTGTGCGGGGTCGGTCAGTCGCATGACGAGCGCGTCGACGTTCCCGGGCTGGTAGTAGCCGCGCCGGAAGCCGATGGGCTCGAAGCCGAAGCGCTCGTAGAGCTTCTGGGCGCGGGTGTTGTCGACCCGTACCTCCAGCAGCACCTCGGCGCATTCGAAGGCGGTCGCGGCGCGCAGCAGCTCGGACAGGAGCCGGGCGCCGAGCCCGGTCCCCCACTGCTCGCGGGCGACCGCGATGGTCTGTACGTCGGCCAGGTCGCCGGCGGAGGCGAGCCCGGCGTAACCGGCCAGGCGGCCGGTGTCCGGGTCCTCGGCGACGACGTAGCGGCGGGTGGCGTGCGGGCCGCGCGCGTGGGCGAGTTCGGACCAGAACATGCCGGCGGACCAGGCGTCGTCGGGGAAGAGCTCGTGCTCCAGTTCCAGCACCGGTTCGATGTCCCACCAGCGCATCTCGCGCAGCGCGGGGGTCTCGGGGGTCACTTGGGGGTGACCACCTTGTAGTTCTTGGGCACCTGGGCGTCGGGCCGGCGCAGGTAGAGCGGGGTGGGCGGGAGGAAGTCCGCGCCCGCGGCGAGCCGTTCGGCGGCGAGCGCCGCGAGGGCGGCGGCCGACTGGTGCTCGGGGGCGCGGGCGTCCGGGAACACCTCGGGGTAGAGGTGGGCGCCCTGGCCCACGGCGGGCAGGCCCGCGACGCGCTCGGCGATGTCGGCCGGGCGGTCGACGGCGGGCTCGCCGGTCCGGGTGCGGGGGTCCTCGTAGCGTGCCCAGTAGACCTCCTTGCGCCGCGCGTCGGTGGCGACGGTGAAGGGGCCCTCGATCCCGGCGGCGCCGGCGGCGTACGCGAGGCCGTCGAGGGTGCACAGGCCGTGGACCGGGACGCCGAGGACGGAGGCGAAGGTGGAGGCGGTGACGAGACCGACGCGGAGCCCGGTGTAGGGGCCGGGGCCGACGCCGACGACGATGCCGGTGACGGCTTCGAGCGTGACTCCGGCCTCGGCGAGGACCTTGTCCACGGAGGGCAGCAGGAGCTCCCCGTGGCGGCGGGCGTCGACCTGGTTCGACTCGGCGAGGACGGACTCCCCGTCGTGCAGGGCGACGGTGACGGCGGGCGTGGCGGTATCTACAGCGAGCAAGAGCACGCGAACAGCCTACGACTCCCGGGCCCCGGGGCCTCGCGGCCGGGCGTCGGGCGGTCCGGCTGCTACCTTTCGACGCAGGGTTCGCACCCAGTTCCGGACGCAGGTCCACACGCAGGCGCGGAGAGGTGGAGCAAGGTGGCAAGCAGAAGCTCGGGAATCGTGGCCGGGCTCACCTTCGCGGCGATCGCCGCCGTGGGCTTCCTCGGCTACCAGGCTTCGGCGACCGCGCCCGCGCTCCCCCCGAAGTCGGCCCCGCAGACCCCGCCGACGCCGTCCCCGGGCCAGGCCCAGGCGAAGCAGGACCCGGCGAAGCCGGCCGCCCTGCCCGCGGATTCGGGCAACGGGCCGCGGGTGGTGTACTCGCTGTCCCAGAAGCGCGTGTGGCTGGTGGCGGAGGGCGGGCAGGAGCCCAGGACCTTCACGGTGATGCCCAGTACGGTCAACCCGGCGGTCGGCAGTTACGCGGTCGGCTCGCGCTCGGGTTCGGTCACCGGCACCGACGGGGTGCCGATCGAGCACGTCGTGCGGTTCACCAGCGAGCAGGGCATCTCCGTCGGCTTCAGTGCCCGGGTGGACGGCGCGACGCCGGCCCCGGACGCGTCGAAGAAGACGGGCGGCATCCGCATGACGCGCGCCGACGGCGACGCGATGTGGGCGTTCGCGACGATCGGCGCGAAGGTCGTCGTCGTTCCCTGACCTGACGCGCCGCCCCGCGTTCACCCGCCCCGCGTTTTCACCCGATGGGGGTATCAGGCCGCTTCCGACTCGGGGGCGGCCTGTTCCGTGTGCGCCGGGACGGCGGCCCGCGCCTCCGGCTGCCGGGCGGGCCGCGCGGGCGGGGTGGACACCGCGGTGGCGGCCGCGCCCGCCGCGAGCAGGGCCCGCATGGACACGACGGGCGCTCGCTCTGCTCCTGCTGCCGACATGGCTGCCTCCTGGACCCCGGGACACCGTACTTAGGTAAACCTAACCAGTGCTCGGTACCATGTGACCACGCCGCCCGCCGCCGGCGCAACGTTTTCCCGACGACTTGTCGGGATGTTTTCGCGCGACGGCCCCCGGCACGGCTGCCCGCGGCTCCCGGAGGGCTACGCCAGCCCCGTCAGCCCCGCCCCGGCCCAGCGCGCCCCGACGCCGCGCACCGCGACCTCGCGGACGTCGTCCAGGACCTCCTCGTGGCCGACCGCCCGGCCGATGACCACGTGCAGCCGGTCGTCGGAGAGCTCCTCCACCTTGCCGTCGCCCCATTCGACGACGACCACGGACTCGGGCAGCGAGACGTCGAGGTCCAGGTCCTCCATCTCGTCGAGTCCGCCGCCGAGCCGGTACGCGTCCACGTGCACCAGCGCCGGCCCGTCGCCCAGGGACGGGTGCACGCGGGCGATCACGAAGGTCGGGGAGGTCACCGCCCCGCGGACGCCGAGCCCCTCGCCGAGGCCGCGCGTCAGGGTGGTCTTGCCCGCGCCGAGCTCGCCGGTCAGCAGGACGAGGTCGCCGGGGCGCAGCAGGCCGGCGATCCTGCGGCCCAGCTCCTGCATGGAGGCGGGCGAGTCGACGGTGATCAGGGTTTCGGCGGCGGTCCCGGCGAGGACCTCAGCGGCCGGGCTGCGCGGCGCTTCCCGCGGTACTTCTTCCATCATGCGTCCCAACGTTAGCCGCTGCGGGGAGCGCCCCCGCGCGCGCCAGGAGGCCGGTCAGCAGGCCGGTCACGGTGTCCGGGTGCTCCAGCATCATCAGGTGCCCGGCGTTCTCCAGCACCACCAGCTCGGCGGCCGGCAGGGCCTCCTTGATGGCGACGCTGTGCCCGGGCGGGGTGATCATGTCCCGGTCCCCGGCGATGACGGTCACGGGGACGCCCGCGAACCGCTGGAGCGCGGCGGTCTTGTCGTGGGTCTGGAAGGCCGGGTAGAACGCGGCGACGACGTCGATCGGGGTCGCCTCGATCAGCCGCTCGGCGAAGCGGGCGACGCCCGGGTCCACGTCCCGGGAGCCGAACGAGTACATCTTGATCATGCCCGCGAAGAGGTCGGCGGTGGCCCGCCGGCCCTTCTCCACCAGCTCGGCCTGCGAACCGAGCACCTTGAGCACGCCGGGGAGCAGGCGGCGGACGGCGCCGAGGCCGACGGAGGGCAGCCCGTACGTCACCTCGCCGAGGCCGCCGCTGGAGGTGCCGACGAACGCCACGCCGACGACGCGTTCGCGCACGAGGTCGGGGAACTGCTCGGCGAGGGCCATGACGGTCATGCCGCCCATCGAGTGACCGACGAGCACGAGGGGGCCCTCGGGGGCGGCGGCGTCGATGACGGCCTTCAGGTCGCGGCCGAGCTGGTCGATGGTCACCGGCTCGCCGTCGGCCGGGAGGGGGCCGCGCGCGCTGCGGCCGTGGCTGCGCTGGTCCCAGTAGACGCTGCGGACGACGCCGCGCAGGGCGGCGCGCTGGAAGTGCCAGGAGTCCTGGCCGAGGCAGTAGCCGTGGCAGAAGACGACGGTGGCGGCGGGGGCGGCCTTGCGGCGCGGGCGCCGCTTCGTGCCGTCGGCGGGCAGCTCGTCGGTCTCGTAGTACAGCTCGGTGCCGTCCTCGGCGCGGCAGCTGCCCTCGGTGCCGCGCAGGGAGCCGTAGTCCCCGGCGGCGTCGAGCGCGAGGCGCGCCTTCATGCGGATGCCGCGTCCGACAGTGATCCGTTCGACCGCGACACCGGCCGCGGCGCCGGCCGCCATCACGCCGATCGCCGCGCCCGCCCAGCCTGCCTTGCGCCAGTTCTCGCTCATGACGTCGCCGTCCTCACTCAGCCGCCCAGGTACACCCGGGGCACCCGGCCTCCGATACGGGTGACGATCTCATACGCGATCGTATGCGCCGCTTGAGCCCAGTCCTCGGCGGTGGGTTCGCCGCGTTCGGCGTCGCCGAGGAGGACGGCCTCGTCGCCGGCGCTGACCGCGCCGTCCGCGGCGCCGGGTCCGAGGTCGACGACGAACTGGTCCATGGCGATCCGCCCGGCCGCGTGCCGGATCCGGCCGCCGACCAGCACGGGGCCGGCTCCGGAGGCGTTGCGCGGCAGGCCGTCGGCGTATCCGGCGGGGATCAGCGCGAGGGTCGTCCGCGACTCGGTGACGTGGTGGTGGCCGTAGCTCACGCCGTGCCCGGCGGGAACCGTCTTGACCAGGGCGACGGAGGCCTTGAGGGTCATGGCGGGACGCAGGCCGAGCTGGGCGGGGGTGCCGATTTCGGGCGCGGGCGAGACGCCGTAGACGGCGAGGCCGGGCCGGACCAGGTCGAAGTGACTCTCGGGGAGGGTGAGCGTCGCCGGGGAGTTGGCGATGTGCCGGACCTCGGGCTCCACGCCCTCCTTCTCCGCGTACGCGAGCATGTCGCGGAAGGCGGCGAGCTGGAGCTGGATGGAGGGGTGGCCGGGCTCGTCGGCGCAGGCGAAGTGCGACCAGACGCCGGTGACCTGGACGGTGCCCTCGGCCTGGGCGGCGACGGCGGCGCCGACCAGTTCGGCCCAGTCGGCGGGCTGGCAGCCGTTGCGGCCGAGGCCGGTGTCGGCCTTGAGCTGGACGCGCGCGGGGCGGCCCGCGGCGCGGGCCGCGGCGCGGACCTCGTCCAGGGCCCACATCGCGCTGACGGACACGTCGATACCGGCCTCGATGGCCTCCCGCCAGGGACCGCCCGGGGTCCACAGCCAGCACAGGACGGGCCCCCCGATGCCGGCGGCGCGCAGTTCGAGCGCCTCCTCGGGGGTCGCGGTACCGAGCCAGTCGGCGCCGGCCTCCTGGGCCGCCCGGGCGCAGGGGACGGCACCGTGCCCGTAGGCGTTCGCCTTGACGACGGCCATCAGCCGGGACCGGGGCGCCCGCGCGCGCAGTGCGCGTACGTTCTCCCGTACTGCGTCAAGATCGATCTCGGCGTACACGCGCGTCGGTGTCTCGTTCATCGGCCCCAGTCTCTCAGAACCGCCCCGGCGCTCCCGCCCCGCACCCGCGCGCCGGGCCGGGCCGATCCGGGCCGATCCGGCACTCCGGGGCGATCCGTCCGCCCGGCCCGGGCTCAGCGCAGGACGTCCCGCCACGCGTCCGGGAGGGCGCCCGCCACCTCGTGGGCCGTCACGGGCGCCCCGGCCGCCGCCCGCCGCCCGGCCAGGCCGTGCAGGTACGCGGCCGCCGACCCGGCGTCCACCCCGCCCAGCCCGGCCGCCAGCAGCGACCCGGCGAGCCCCGACAGCACGTCACCGCTCCCGGCGGTGGCCAGCCACGGGGTTCCGGTGGGGTTGACCCGTACCGGCGCGCCCGCGGCGGCCACCAGCGTCGTCGACCCCTTCAACAGCACCGCCGCCCCGTACCGCCCGGCCAGGTCCCGTACGGCGGCCAGCCGGCCCGCCTCCACCGACGGCCGGTCCACCCCGAGCAGGGCCGCCGCCTCCCCCGCGTGCGGGGTCAGCAGGGTCGCCGCCCGGCGTCCGCGCACCACCGCGCCGTCCAGCCCGCGCAGCCCGTCCGCGTCCACCAGCACCGGCACGTCCCCGTCGGCCAGCGCCTCGGCGACCTCGTCGGCGCGGCCGTCGCCGATCCCCGGCCCGACCACCCACGCCTGTACCCGGCCGCGCCCGATCAGCGTCTCCGGGTACCGCGCCAGTACGGCCTCCGCGACCGCCCGGGGTCCCACGTACCGCACCGCGCCCGCCCCGCCGCGCAGCGCCCCCGCGACGGCCAGCACCGCCGCGCCCGGGTAGCGGTCGGAGCCGGCGACGATCCCGACCACGCCCCTGCGGTACTTGTCGCTCGACGCGGTCGGGGCCGGCAGCAGCCGCGCCACGTCGGCGTGCTGGAGGGCCTCCAGGTCGGGGGCGGGCAGCTCCAGCCCGATGTCCACGAACCGTACGGCGCCCGCCTTCGACGCGCCCGGATCGATCAGCAGCCCCGGCTTGTACGCCCCGAACGTCACCGTCACCCCGGCCGTGACGGCCGGCCCGGCCGTCTCCCCGGTGTCCGCGTCGACCCCGCTGGGCAGGTCCGCGGCGACCACGACCGCCCCCTCGGGGACCCGTTCGGCCAGCGCGGCGGCCGCCGGCCGCAGCCCGCCCCGCCCGCCGATCCCCAGCAGCCCGTCCACGACGAGGTCCGCCCGCGCCGGTACGGACTCCGCGAGCCGCCCCCCGGCGGCCGTCAGCGCGGCCAGCCCGCCCGGGTGCACCCGCTCCGGGTCCATCGGCACCGCCGTCACCCCGGCTCCGCGCCGGGCCAGGCGCGCCCCGGCGTACAGGGCGTCGCCGCCGTTGTCGCCGGGCCCGACCAGCAGGACGACCCGGGCCCCGTACACGCGGCCGCGGCGCCGGGTGAGCAGGCCCGCGCAGACGGCGGCGAGCCCGGCCGCCGCCCGGGCCATCAGGGTGCCTTCGGGCAGCCGGGCCATCAGCTCGCGTTCGGCGGCCCGTACGGTCTCCACGCTGTAAGCAGTACGCATGGCACCAGCCTGCCCCGTCACCCCTCGGCGATCACCACGGCGGACGCGACGCCGGCGTCGTGGCTCAGGGAAATGTGCCAGGACTTCACCCCGAGGGCCTCGGCGCGGGCGGCGACCGTCCCCGAGACCCGCAGCCGGGGCTGCCCGGTGTCCTCCACGTACACCTCCGCGTCGGTCCACAGCAGCCCGCCGGGCGCGCCGAGGGCCTTGGCGAGGGCCTCCTTGGCCGCGAACCGGGCGGCGAGCGAGGCGGTTCCGCGTCGCTCGCCGCTCGGCAGCGTCAGCTCGGAGTCGAGGAAGAGGCGCTGCGCCATGTTCGGCGTGCGCTCCAGCGCGGCGCCGAACCGCTCGATCTCGGCCACGTCAATCCCCACACCGACAATCACGACAACGAACCAGCCCTACTGATCGCTCACTCCACGGTCACCGACTTGGCGAGGTTACGCGGCTGGTCGACCTCGTTGCCGCGCGCCGTCGCCAGCTCGCAGGCGAAGACCTGGAGCGGCACCGTCGCCACGAGCGGCTGGAGGAGCGTGGGCGTGGCGGGGATGCGGATCAGGTGGTCGGCGTAGGGGACCACGGCTTCGTCGCCCTCCTCCGCGATCACGATGGTCCGGGCCCCGCGGGCCCGGATCTCCTGGATGTTCGACACGATCTTGTCGTGCAGGACCGAGCGTCCGCGCGGCGACGGCACGACGACGACCACCGGCAGGTCCTGTTCGATCAGCGCGATCGGCCCGTGCTTGAGCTCGCCCGCCGCGAAGCCCTCGGCGTGCATGTACGCCAGTTCCTTGAGCTTGAGCGCGCCCTCCAGCGCCACCGGGTAGCCGACGTGCCGGCCGAGGAAGAGCACGGTGTTCTTGTCGGCCAGGGACCGGGCGAGGGCCCGTACGGGCTCCATGGTCTCCAGGACGGTGTCCACCGCCGCGGCGATGTCCGACAGCTCGCGGATCACCGCGTCGATCTCGTCGCCCCACTTGGTGCCGCGGATCTGCCCGAGGTAGAGGGCGACGAGGTAGCAGGCCACCAGCTGCGTCAGGAACGCCTTGGTGGAGGCGACGGCCACCTCCGGGCCGGCGTGCGTGTACAGCACGGCGTCCGATTCGCGCGGGATCGTGGAGCCGTTCGTGTTGCAGACGGCCAGCACCCTGGCGCCCTGCTCGCGGGCGTGCCGCAGCGCCATCAGGGTGTCCATGGTCTCGCCGGACTGCGAGATCGCGATGACGAGCGTGCGCTGGTCCAGGATCGGGTCGCGGTAGCGGAACTCGCTGGCGAGTTCCGTCTCGCAGGGGATGCGGGTCCAGTGCTCGATGGCCAGCTTCGCGATCATGCCCGCGTGGTACGCCGTGCCGCAGGCCACGATCACGACCTTGTCGACCTCCCGCAGCACCGAGGCGGGGATGCGGACCTCGTCGAGGGTCAGCAGACCGCTCGCGTCGATCCGGCCGAGGAGGGTGTCGGCGACGGCCTTCGGCTGCTCGGCGATCTCCTTGAGCATGAAGTAGTCGTAGCCGCCCTTCTCGGCCGCGGAGGCGTCCCAGTCCACGTGGTACGCCCGCACGTCCGCGGGCGCGCCGGCGAAGTCGGTCACCGTGACCCCCTCGCGGCGCAGTTCGACGACCTGGTCCTGGCCCAGCTCGATCGCGGAGCGGGTGTGGGCGATGAAGGCGGCCACGTCCGAGGCGAGGAAGTTCTCGCCCTCGCCGACGCCCACGACCAGGGGGGAGTTGCGGCGGGCGCCGACGACGACGTCCGGCTGGTCGGCGTGCACCGCGACCAGGGTGAAGGCACCCTGGAGCCGCCGGCAGACGCGCCGCATCGACTCGGCGAGGTCCGCGCAGGCGGCGAAGTTCTCGGCGAGCAGGTGCGCGACGACCTCGGTGTCCGTCTCGGACTCCAGCCGGTGCCCGCGCTCGGCGAGTTCGGCGCGCAGGTCGGCGAAGTTCTCGATGATGCCGTTGTGGACGACGGCCACCCGGCCGGAGTTGTCCAGATGGGGATGGGCGTTGACGTCGGTGGGCCCTCCGTGGGTGGCCCACCGGGTGTGCCCGAGGCCCGTGGAGCCGGCCGGCAGGGGCCTGCCGACCAGTTCCTTCTCCAGGTTGACCAGTTTGCCGGCCTTCTTGACGTTGGCGAGTTCCCCGTCGGCGAGCACGGCGACACCCGCCGAGTCGTAGCCGCGGTACTCCAGCCGCTTCAGTCCGGCGATGACCACATCGAGCGCCGATTGCGCTCCTACGTAACCCACAATTCCGCACATAGGCGGCAGCGTACGCCGATGTCGGCGCCGTGCCCCGTACCCGAACAGGACGAAAACCCCGCCCCGGCGAATCCACCGGAGCGGGGTTGACGACCCGTTCGAACACGTGCGCCCGACCGGGCGGCGGGCCTCAGCCCAGCTTCTTGACCTGCGCGTCGACGACGCTCTTCGGCAGTTCGGTCTTCAGGCCGTAGGTGTAGAAGGTGGCCAGCGAATTGCCCTTGCGCACGATCACGAAGTGGGTGGTGGACTTCTCGCCGCCGTCCATGTCCATGTCCGCGGTGTAGGACACGGCCTCGTCGCCGCCGGTCACGGCCGCGCCCGGGGTGACGTTGTTGAACTTGACCTTCTCGCCCTCGGACGTGACCGTGTAGCCGGCCGCGCAGGCGGTGCCCGCGGCCTTGACGGCGGCGAAGGCCTCCGCGGCGCCCTTGCCGTCGTACGAGGCGACGGTCACCAGGGTCTGGGCCCCGCCCATGGCCATCAGACCGGCCTCGATCTTCTCCTCGGCGGAGGCGCTCGCGGGGAGCTCCTTGGGCTTGGCCTTGGTGCCGGTGCGGCCGATGCCCGTGGCCGTACCGATCTTCGCGGTCGACTGGACCTGCACCAGCGGCTTGCAGGCGGCGTTGTCGGACTCGGCCGCGACCAGGGCGGCCTTGGCGGCGCCCTCGGGCTTGACCAGCTGGTCCGGGAGGTCCGCCTGGGTGACGACCAGGGCCGTCACCTCGGCGTCCGTCTTGCCCTTCGCGGCGGGAGCCTCCGAAGCCGCCGGGGCGGCGGCGCCGGCGGACGGCTTCGCGTCGTCCGCCTTCTTGTCGGCGTCGCCCGAACCGCAGGCGGTGGCCAGCAGGCTCAGGGACACCGCGGAAGCGGTCAGGACGGCACGACGGACGAGTGCGGTACGCACGATGGATCTCCCCCATGAGGCACGACGAGCGGCAGGGCAGCACGAGCGGCGCCCCGCCCGGCGGGACGCGCATCAGTGCTGCGGTGCCGATCAATCTACGGGCGCGAATCGATCAAGCGATCGAGATTCGGGGGTGCCCGGGAAATCGTGATCCTCACGAGACTTCACAGGACCCCGATCGATACCCGCTCGCGCACAACCCCTCCACAACCCGGCGAAACACTGTCTGACCTGCCCTGATCCGTCCCGCCACGCACCACGTGACCGACCCCACCACCCACGACCGCCCCCGAGCCCCGACAATGGCCGTGTGATCACATCGCCGACGCGTTGCACGCCGGACCGCGCGACGGAGCGCACCGGCCCCCGCCGGGTCCCCGACGCCTCCCCCTACGTCGACCTCACCCGGGCCGAGTGGAGTGCCCTGCGCGAGCGCACGCCGCTGCCCCTCACCGCGGAGGAGGTGGAGAAGCTGCGCGGCCTGGGCGACGTCATCGACCTCGACGAGGTCCGCGACGTCTACCTGCCGCTCTCCCGGCTGCTGAACCTGTACGTCGGCGCCACCAGCAACCTCCGCGGCACCCTGAACACCTTCCTCGGCGACGCGGGCAACGGTCACGGCGCCCAGCAGGGCACCCCGTTCGTCATAGGCGTGGCCGGGTCGGTCGCCGTCGGCAAGTCCACCGTGGCCCGTCTGCTCCAGGCCCTGCTGGCCCGCTGGCCGGAGCACCCGCGGGTGGAGCTGGTCACCACGGACGGGTTCCTGTACCCGATGAAGGAGCTCCAGCGGCGCGGCCTGACCTCCCGCAAGGGCTTCCCGGAGTCCTACGACCGCCGTGCGCTCACCCGCTTCGTCGCCGACATCAAGGCGGGCAAGGACGAGGTCACGGCCCCCGTCTACTCCCACCTGATCTACGACATCGTCCCGGGCGAGCAGCTCGTCGTGCGCCGCCCCGACATCCTCATCGTCGAAGGGCTCAACGTCCTCCAGCCGGCCCTGCCCGGCAAGGACGGCCGGACCCGCGTCGGTCTCGCCGACTACTTCGACTTCAGCGTGTACGTGGACGCCCGCCCCGAGGACATCGAGCGCTGGTACCTGGGCCGCTTCCGCAAGCTGCGCGCGACCGCCTTCCAGAACCCGTTCTCGTACTTCCGCAAGTACACGCAGGTCTCCGAGGAGGAGGCGCTGGAGTACGCGCAGACGATGTGGCGGACCGTCAACAAGCCCAACCTGCTGGAGAACGTGGCCCCCACCCGCGGCCGCGCCACCCTCGTCGTGCGCAAGGGACCGGACCACAAGGTGCAGAAGCTGAGCCTGCGCAAGCTGTAGGGCGGCGCGCTAGGGTGCGGGCATGCTGCACCTGCGGATGATCACCCCGCCCGACCGGACGGAGGAGGTGGTGGCGGTCGTCGAGAAGACGGTCGGCACCACGCATCTGGCCGTGCTCAAGGGCGCGGCCCGCGTCCCCCCGGGCGACCTCGTGCTGTGTGACGTCGCGCGCGAGGCCGGGGACGAGCTGATCCGGGAGCTGCAGGCGCTGGGGATCGACGAGGACGGCTCGATCGCCGTCGAGAACATCGACCTGTCGCTGTCGCGGCGGGCCGATTCCGCCGAGGAGGAGGCTCCCGGCGAGGGGGCCGACGCGGTGCTGTGGAAGCAGCTGACCGAGGCCACCCACGAGGAGTCCACGCTCACCATCACCTACTGCGCGTTCATGATCCTCGCGACCATGATCGCGGCCTGTGGCGTGGTGCTCGACAACGCGATCCTGATCGTGGGCGCGATGGCGGTCGGACCGGAGTTCGGGCCGCTCGCCGGGGTCTGCGTCGGGGTCGTGCAGCGGGAGCCGCGGCTCGCACTGCGTTCCCTCGGGGCCCTGCTGATCGGTTTCGCCGCGGCGATGGCGGCGACGACCGTCTTCAGCCTCTTCATGGACGCGATCGGGCAGTTCGAGCCGGGCGCGCTCGACAGACCGCGTCCGAACACCGGCTTCATCTGGCAGCCGGACTCGTTCTCGTTCGTGGTCTCGCTGCTGGCGGGCGTGGCCGGGGTGCTCTCCCTGACCTCCGCGAAGTCCGGGGCGCTGGTCGGCGTGGCGATCTCCGTGACCACCGTCCCGGCCGCCGCGAACGCCGCCGTGGCACTCGGCTACGGGGAATTCGCCCAGATGTGGGGCTCGGCGGAGCAGCTCCTGCTGAACCTGGGCGGGATCATGCTGGCCGGCATCGTGACCCTGTACGGGCAGAAAGCGCTGTGGCGGACCCAGCGGGGGCGCTGGATCCGCCGGGCCGGGAGCGGAGCCCCCGGCCGCTGAACCACGCGGCAGGCTAGCCGAGCGCCGATTTCACGACGTCCGCGAGCCGCCCGGCGACCGCGCGGGCCTGCTCGATGTCGGCGGCCTCCACCATCACCCGTACGAGCGGCTCCGTACCGGACGGACGCAGCAGCACCCGGCCGGTGACACCCAGCTCGCGCTCGGCGTCGGCGACGGCCGCGGCCAGCTCGCCCGAGGTCGCGACGCGGGACTTGTCCACGTCGGGCACGTTGATCAGGATCTGCGGCAGCCGCTGCATCACCCCGGCGAGCTCGCCCAGGGACCGGCCGGTGGCCGCGACCCGCGCCGCGAGCAGCAGACCGGTCAGGGTGCCGTCGCCGGTCGTCGCGTGGTCGAGGATGATCACGTGGCCGGACTGCTCGCCGCCCAGCGCGTAGCCGTTCTCCTTCATCGACTCCAGCACGTAGCGGTCGCCGACCCCGGTCTGCACGACCTGGATGCCCTCGGCCTCCATCGCCAGCTTGAAGCCCAGGTTCGACATGACGGTGCCGACCACGGTGTTCTCGCGCAGCTGGCCCGCCTCGCGCATGGCCAGGGCCAGCACCGCGAGGATCTGGTCTCCGTCGACCTCGGCGCCGGTGGCGTCCACCGCCAGGCAGCGGTCGGCGTCACCGTCGTGGGCGATGCCGAAGTCGGCCCCGTGCTCGACGACGGCCTGCTTCAGCAGGCCGAGGTGGGTGGAGCCGCAGCCGTCGTTGATGTTCAGCCCGTCGGGCTCGGCGCCGATCGTGACGATCTCCGCACCCGCCCGGGTGAAGGCCTCGGGGGAGACGAACGCCGCCGCGCCGTGCGCCTCGTCGAGGACGACCTTGAGGCCTTCGAGACGGTTGGGCAGGACGCCGATGAGGTGGGCGACGTACTTGTCGAAGCCCTCGGTGTAGTCGGAGACCCGGCCGACGCCGGAACCGGTGGGCCGGTCCCAGGGAGCGCCCGTGCGGTGCTCCTCGTAGACGGACTCGATCCGGTCCTCCAGGTCGTCGGCGAGCTTGTGCCCGCCGCGCGCGAAGAACTTGATGCCGTTGTCCGGCATCGCGTTGTGGCTGGCGGAGAGCATCACGCCGAGGTCGGCGCCCAGCGCACCGGTGAGATACGCCACCGCCGGGGTGGGCAGCACACCGACGCGCAGGACGTCCACGCCGGCACTCGCGAGGCCCGCGACGACCGCGGCCTCCAGGAACTCGCCCGACGCACGCGGATCGCGGCCGACGACCGCGGTGGCCCGGTGGCCCGCGAAGGTGCCCGCCTCGGCCAGTACGTGTGCGGCCGCCACGGAGAGACCGAGCGCGAGCTCAGCCGTCAGATCCGCGTTGGCGACGCCTCGTACACCGTCCGTCCCGAAGAGTCGTCCCACTGTTGTCCTCCCGAGTTCACGCTTCGCTTGTGACCGCTAGTGACATCTATTTGCCGCTTATGGCGGTAAACGAACCGCCCCGGCAGCACAGAGAGTGCTGCCGGGGCGGTTTCGTTGCAGAACAGCAGGCGCAGATTAACGCTTGCTGTACTGCGGAGCCTTACGGGCCTTCTTGAGACCGGCCTTCTTGCGCTCGACCGCACGGTCGTCGCGGGAAAGGAAGCCGGCCTTCTTCAGCGCCGGGCGGTTGTTGTCGACGTCCGCCTCGTTCAGCGCACGGGCGACACCGAGGCGCAGGGCACCGGCCTGGCCGGAGACGCCGCCACCCGAGATGCGGGCGATGACGTCGTAGCGGCCGTCAAGCTCCAGGAGCTTGAAGGGCTCGTTGACTTCCTGCTGGTGCACCTTGTTGGGGAAGTAGTCCTCAAGGGTGCGACCGTTGATCTTCCACTTGCCGGTGCCCGGAACGATCCGGACGCGGGCGATGGCGTTCTTGCGACGGCCCAGGCCGGCGGCCGGCTGGGGGTCACCGAAGCGACCGGCAAGCGACTCGGAGGTGTAGTCGCCCTCGGGCGCAACCTCGGACTCGGTGGTGTACTCCTCGACGCCCTCGAACTCTTCGACGGGGGTCTCGGCGGTGGTCTCGGCCACGATGCTCCTCAGAATTTTCTACGTCTTAGGGGGTGGCCGGAACTACTGCGCGACCTGGGTGATCTCGAACGGCACCGGCTGCTGGGCAGCGTGGGGGTGCTGGTCGCCCGAGTAGACCTTCAGCTTCGAGAGCATCTGACGGCCCAGGGTGTTCTTGGGGAGCATGCCCTTGATGGCCTTCTCGACGGCCTTCTCCGGGTTGTTCGCCAGGAGGTCGTCGTAGCGCACCGAACGGAGACCGCCCGGGTAACCCGAGTGGCGGTACGCCATCTTCTGGGTCGCCTTGTTGCCGGACAGGTGAACCTTGTCGGCGTTGACGATGATGACGAAGTCGCCCATGTCCATGTGGGGGGCGTAGGTCGGCTTGTGCTTACCCCGCAGGAGGGCAGCGGCCTGGGTCGCCAGACGGCCGAGGACAACGTCCTGGGCGTCGATGACGAGCCACTGGCGCGAGATGTCGCCGGGCTTGGGGCTGAACGTACGCACGCGTATGCCTTCGCTTCTTCAGTGGTGGTATCCCAAGGGCGCAAGCCCCACGGGAAGGTCCTGACAGGGTCACCACGGACGATCACGACAGCCCTCGTTCACAGCGGGGACGCAACCCGCGCGAACTGCTGGTCATCGGTCCGGTGGACCGGCGCAAGGCCTTTCACGTGAGAATGAGAAAGCCAATACGCATAACAAACCAGCAGGATACCCAGCAGACCCGTACGGGTCAAAACGCGGTCCGCGATGCCGATTCTGCTGGCGTCGCGGCGCACTCCGGTTCGGTCCTGGGTGGGGACCCCGCAGTTGTTACGGGGTCCAGAGTAACCCCACCGGAGCGCAACGCACGACGCGCCAGCAGAACCGCGAGCCCGCACAGGGTGGCGCAGTCCCTGAAGGCGCGCCGCTTCCGGGCCAGCTCCGAGGGCCACGGGACCAGCCCCGACTGGGGCACCAGGGCCAGCCAGAACCAGGGAGAGCGGGGCATCGACCCCGGCCGCACCCCCGACGCGAGCAGCAGCGGGAGCACCACCAGCAGGTAGTGGTCGAAGGACGGACGGGAGACCAGGAATGCGGCGAGCATCACCATGCAGGACGTCTCCACCAGCCGCAGCTCCCCCGCGTCCTCGTCGGGCCGCCGCCACCGCGTCCACGCCGCCCACAGCCCGCCCGCCGCCCCCGCGAAGGCCAGCAGCACCGCCACCTGCGTCGGCACCCCCAGCCGCGGCAGCACCGCGATCGGGGAGGCGTCCCACGGCAGCGCGTAGGAGTCCTGCCCCTGGAAGAGGAAGGGCAGCGTCTTGGTGAAGAACAGCGTCGGGCTCGGCATCAGCAGCGCCCCCGCCAGCGACATCCCCACCGGCACCAGCACCGCCACCGCCAGTCCCCGCCACTGCCGGGCCAGGACGAAGAGCAGCCCGACCGGCACCAGCATCGGCTTGCAGGCGATCGCCAGCCCCACCACCAGCCCGGCCGCCCCCCAGGAGCGCCGGTGCGCCAGCAGCAGCGCCACGGGCAGGGCGGCCGCGGAGATCGCCGTCCAGTTCCCGATCAGCACGACGTTCAGGTACGGCTTGTAGAGCAGCGCGAACAGCCCGAAGCCGCCCACCGCCAGCCGGGACCGCAGCGGCACCGCGAACAGCCGCAACGCGGCCGCCCACCCGACCGCGACCAGCCCCGAGATCCCCGCCGGCAGCAGCCAGCGCAGCACCTCCCGCGGCACCAGCGCCTCCGGCACCGCCATGATCACGGCGCTCGGCAGGTACAGGAAGCGCTTGTCCTCGTACGGGGAGACGCCGTCCAGCAGAGCCTCGGCCGCCTTGACGACGAAGGCGTTGTCGGAGCCCCAGTTCGACCGCAGGCTCGTCGACACCGACACGGTCAGGACGACCGCGAGGGAGACCGCCCAGAGCGACCGGGGCGCCGGCTTCAGCAGCCAGGCGGTCCGCCGCTCCCCCGCCGACGGACGGTCCCACCTCATGAGCCAGATGCTAGGCCGCAGCCCCACAACGCCTCCCCCTCGGCCGCGAAGGAGGTGGTCGCCCCCTAGCGCTTGCGCTCGACCCTACGTTCGTCCCAGACGGGTTCCTGAGTCTCCCGCACAACACCGTCCGAACCGAAGACCAGGTAACGGTCAAATGTGCGCGCGAACCAGCGGTCGTGGGTGACGCAGAGCACGGTGCCGTCGTAGGACTCCAGCCCGTCCTGCAAGGCCTCCGCCGATTCCAGGTCGAGGTTGTCCGTCGGCTCGTCCAGCAGCAGCGCCGTGGTTCCGGCCAGCTCCAGCAGCAGGATCTGGAAACGTGCCTGCTGACCGCCCGAGAGCTTCTCGAAGGGCTGGTCGCCCTGCCGCTCCAGCTCGTAGCGGCGCAGCGCGCCCATCGCCGCGCCGAGCGGCTTCGCCGCCTCCGTCCACAGGATGTCGACGAGCGTGCGGCCGAACAGCTCCGGGTGGGCGTGGGTCTGCGCGAAGTGCCCGGGCAGCACCCGAGCGCCCAGCTTCCACTCGCCCGTGTGCTTGACGTCCTCGCCCGCCAGCAGCCGCAGGAAGTGCGACTTGCCGGAACCGTTCGAACCGAGCACCGCGACCCGCTCCCCGTAGAAGACCTCCAGCGAGAACGGCTTCATCAGGCCGGTCAGCTCCAGGTTCTCCACGGTCAGCGCGCGCACGCCCGTACGCCCGCCCTTGAGCCGCATCCGGATGTCCTGCTCACGCGGCGGCTCCGGCGGCGGCCCGGCCTCCTCGAACTTCTGGAAGCGGGTCTGCATCGCCCGGTACCGCGAGGCCATGTCGGGGCTGCTCGCGGCCTGGTTGCGCAGCCGCAGCACCAGGGCCTTCAGCCGGGCGTGCTCCTCGTCCCAGCGCCGCTTGAGCTCCTCGAAGCGCGCGAAGCGCTCCTTGCGGGCCTCGTGGTAGGTGGCGAAACCGGCACCGTGCACCCACACGTCGCTGCCCGTCGGGCTCGCCTCCAGGCTGATGATCTTCTCGGCGGCCTGGGTGAGCAGCTCCCGGTCGTGCGACACGAAGAGCACGGTCTTGCGGGTCGCCGCCAGCTGCTCCTCCAGCCACCGCTTGCCGGGGACGTCCAGGTAGTTGTCCGGCTCGTCGAGCAGCAGCACCTCGTCCGGCCCGCGCAGCAGCGCCTCCAGGACGAGCCGCTTCTGCTCACCGCCCGACAGCGTGCGCACCTCGCGGTACTGGGCGCTGTCGTACGGGATGGCCAGCGCGGCCATGGTGCAGACGTCCCACAGGGTCTCCGCCTCGTACCCCTGGACGTCGGCCCAGTCGCTCAGCGCCTGCGCGTACGCCATCTGCGCGGCCTCGTCGTCGACGGTGAGGATGAGGTGCTCGGCCCGGTCGACGGCCTTGGCGGCCTCCCGGATCCGCGGCTGGGACACCGACACCAGCAGGTCCCGTACGGTCGTCTCGTCCCGGACCGAGCCCACGAACTGCGACATCACGCCGAGGCCGCCGCTGATGGCGACGCCGCCGCCGTGCGGCTGGAGCTCGCCGGAGATCAGCTTGAGCAGGGTGGTCTTGCCGGCCCCGTTCGCCCCCACCAGGGCGACCACCGAGCCCTCCCCCACGCGGAAGGAGACGTCGGGGAGCAGGACCCGCCCGTCGGGAAGGTAGTACTCCAGGTGGCTGGCTTCGAGATGTCCCATGCCGGGCATTGTCCCGGTCCCCCGGCGATCCGCCCAAACGGATAAGCGGCCCCTCAGCAGCAGCCGGCTCCCGGCAGGGTGCGTACGTTGCGCGCTTCCTTGCTGCGGGCGGCCAGCAGCTCGTCGGCGGGGTAGCCGACCTCCTCCAGGGTGAGCCCGTGCGGCTTCACCACGTGCACCGAGGAGTCCCGTACGCCGGCGGCCAGGATCCGGCCGGGCCACTCGACGGGCCGGTGCCCGTCGCCGACGTGCAGCAGGGCGCCCACGAGGGAGCGCACCATGTTGTGGCAGAAGGCGTCGGCGCGGACGGTCGCGGTGACGATGCCGTCCTCGGCCCGCTCCCAGCTGAGCTGCTGGAGCGTACGGATGGTCGTGGCGCCCTCGCGCTTCTTGCAGTACGCGGCGAAGTCGTGCTCGCCGAGCAGCGCGGCGGCGGCCTCGTTCATGGCGTCCACGTCGAGCGGCCACTGGTGCCACAGGACGTGCCCGCGGCGCAGCGGGTCCACGCCGGCCTGGTGGTCCCCGACGCGGTAGGCGTAGCGGCGCCAGATCGCCGAGAAGCGCGCGTTGAAGCCCTCGGGGGCCTCGGCGGCCCGCCAGACCCGTACGTCGTGCGGGAGGCGTCCGGCGAGGCGGCGCAGCAGCTTGTCGTGGTGCTCGGCCCACACCTCCTCGGCGAGGTCGAACTGCGCGACCTGCCCGCGGGCGTGCACCCCGGCGTCCGTGCGTCCGGCGACGGTCAGCTCGACCGGGTCCGGGAGCCGCATCACGGTCTGCAGGGCGGACTCCAGCTCGCCCTGCACGGTCCGCAGCACGCGCTGCTTCGCCCAGCCGGAGAAGTCCTTGCCGTCGTACGACAGGTCCAGCCGCACCCGGACGTGCCCGGGCTCCACCTCGTCACTCACGTGACCGATCCTCTCAGGGGTTCCAGGGCTGCGTTCCCGCGCTGTGTTCCCGGGCTGTGGTCCCGGGCTGTGGTCCCGGGAGAAAGCGGGAACGGGCCCGCCCCGGGAAGGGGGCGGGCCCGTTCAGAGCCGTTCGGCGTGATCCCGGAGGGGATCAGGCCTCCTTGGTCTCCTCGGCGGCGGGAGCCTCGGCGGCCTCCGCCTCCTTCACGGCGCGCTTGGTGGCGGCCTCGGCCTCACCAGTGGCCTGCTGGGCGACCGTCAGGGCCTCGACCAGCTCGATGACCGCCATCGGGGCGTTGTCGCCACGACGGTTGCCGATCTTGGTGATGCGCGTGTAACCGCCGGGGCGGTTCTCGTAGCGCGGGGCGATCTCGGTGAACAGCGTGTGCACGATGCTCTTGTCCGTGATCGTCTGCAGCACCAGGCGACGGTTGTGGATGTCGCCCTTCTTGGCCTTGGTGACCAGACGCTCGGCGTAGGGACGCAGGCGACGGGCCTTGGCCTCGGTGGTGGTGATGCGGCCGTGCTCGAAGAGCGACTTCGCGAGGTTCGCGAGGAGGTGCTTCTCGTGCGCGGCGCTGCCGCCCAGACGGGCACCCTTTGCGGGACGCGGCATGGTGTTACTCCTTCATATCTGCACCGGCCGTGTCAGGTACCGGTGTCAGTTCCCCCGAGGCGGACGCCGCGGGAAAGTCTGTGCTGCGAGCCGAGGCTCAGTACTGCTCGGTCTCGACGAAACCGGCGTCCGCGTCGTCGTCGGCGCCGAAGGCGTCGGCGGCGGCGGTCGGGTCGAATCCGGGCGGGCTGTCCTTGAGCGCCAGGCCCATGCCGGCCAGCTTCGCCTTGACCTCGTCGATCGACTTCGCACCGAAGTTGCGGATGTCGAGCAGGTCGGCCTCGGAACGCGCCACGAGCTCACCCACGGAGTGGATGCCCTCGCGCTTGAGGCAGTTGTAGGAGCGGACCGTGAGCTCCAGCTCCTCGATCGGCAGCGCCAGGTCGGCGGCCAGGGCCGCGTCCGTCGGCGAGGGGCCCATGTCGATGCCCTCGGCGTCGATGTTGAGCTCACGGGCCAGACCGAACAGCTCGACCAGGGTCTTGCCGGCGGACGCCATGGCGTCGCGCGGGCGCATGGCCTGCTTGGTCTCGACGTCGACGATCAGCTTGTCGAAGTCGGTGCGCTGCTCGACTCGGGTCGCCTCGACCTTGTAGGTGACCTTGAGGACCGGGCTGTAGATCGAGTCGATCGGGATGCGGCCGATCTCCTGGCCCAGCTGCTTGTTCTGGACGGCGGAGACGTAGCCGCGGCCGCGCTCGACGGTCAGCTCCATCTCCAGCTTGCCCTTGCCGTTGAGCGTGGCGAGGACCAGGTCCGGGTTGTGCACCTCGACACCGGCCGGGGGCGCGATGTCGGCGGCGGTGACCAGGCCGGGACCCTGCTTGCGCAGGTACATCACGACCGGCTCGTCGTGCTCCGAGGAGACGACCAGCTGCTTGATGTTGAGGATGATGTCGGTGACGTCTTCCTTGACACCCGGCACGGTGGTGAACTCGTGCAGCACGCCGTCCACGCGGATGCTGGTGACGGCGGCACCCGGGATCGAGGAGAGCAGGGTGCGGCGCAGGGAGTTGCCGAGGGTGTAGCCGAAGCCCGGCTCCAGCGGCTCGATCACGAACCGCGAGCGGTACTCGTCGACGACCTCTTCGGTCAGCGAAGGACGCTGAGCGATAAGCATGTCTGTGTTCCTTCATTCGTGGACGCCCACTATTTGACGCCCGACGGGTGCAGCGTGGTGCTGCGGACTACAAGGGTACGGGCGGCACGTCCCCCGCGAGGGGTTCGTACCGCCCGGACACTCAAAGACGCACAGGTGCGTCCGCTGCGTCAGACGCGGCGGCGCTTCGGCGGACGGCAGCCGTTGTGCGGGGTGGGGGTGACGTCCTGGATCGAGCCGACCTCGAGGCCGGTGGCCTGGAGGGAGCGGATCGCGGTCTCACGGCCGGAGCCGGGACCCTTGACGAAGACGTCGACCTTGCGCATGCCGTGCTCCTGCGCGCGACGGGCGGCCGACTCGGCGGCCATCTGCGCGGCGAAGGGGGTGGACTTGCGCGAGCCCTTGAAGCCGACGTGGCCGGCGGAGGCCCAGGAGATCACGTTGCCCGCGGGGTCCGTGATCGAGACGATCGTGTTGTTGAACGTGCTCTTGATGTGGGCGTGCCCGTGAGCGACGTTCTTCTTTTCCTTGCGGCGCACCTTCTTGGCAGCGCCCTGACGACCCTTGGGGGGCATCTATTTCTCCTACGGGAGGTGGTCGGTCCTACAGCGCAAGACCGCTGAACAGGACTACTTCTTGCCCGGCTTCTTCTTACCGGCGATCGCGCGACGCGGACCCTTGCGGGTACGGGCGTTCGTGCTGGTGCGCTGACCGTGCACCGGGAGGCCGCGACGGTGGCGGATACCCTGGTAGCACTGGATCTCGACCTTGCGGCGGATGTCGGCCTGGATCTCGCGGCGGAGGTCACCCTCGGTGCGGAGGTTGGCGTCCACGTACTCGCGGATCTTGACCAGGTCCTCTTCGGCCAGGTCACGAACGCGGGTGTCGGGGTTCACGCCCGTGGCCGCAAGGATCTCCTTGGACCGGGTGCGACCGACACCGAAGACGTAGGTGAGTGCGATCTCCACGCGCTTTTCGCGCGGGATGTCAACACCGGAAACGCGTGCCATTCAATGGCTCCTGTGTGTTCGGGGGTCTTCAGCAGAACCGACCCCGACCGCCGACCACCCTGAGTGGGTGAGTGGTACGTCCGGGTCCCCGGCCCCCGCCGGAGGTACCGCCGGCCCCTCGCAGGGCTGGGCGGGTTCTGCGTATGTACGTTTTCTTACGTCGCGCGAAGAACTGCGGAAGGCAGGTCGGTCGGCGTGCGTCAGCCCTGGCGCTGCTTGTGGCGCAGGTTGTCGCAGATGACCATGACCCGACCGTGACGGCGGATCACCTTGCACTTGTCGCAGATCTTCTTGACGCTCGGCTTGACCTTCATGTTGGTGAGGTTCTCCGGGTCAGTGCCACCACCCGCGCCGGGACAAGACGCCCAGACGGGAGTGAAGACAAGATCTACTTGTATCGGTAGACGATCCGGCCACGCGTGAGGTCGTACGGAGACAGCTCCACGACGACCCGGTCATCAGGGAGGATGCGGATGTAGTGCATGCGCATCTTGCCGCTGATGTGCGCGAGGACCTTGTGACCGTTCTGGAGTTCCACCTTGAACATCGCGTTCGGGAGGGACTCGATCACGGTGCCCTCGATTTCGATGGCACCTTGCTTCTTGGCCACGCTTCGCCTTTCGAATCGGCTACCTTGATCGGCCTCGCGCCCCATGCAGGCATGGAAGTGCACGAGAGCCGACGAGTCAGTCTACGTCAGGGCACCCAGAAAGACGAATCCGGAAAGTTTGCCCCAGAGTGTAGATCATTACGCCAGGGGGTCCGGAGCCGTGGTGACCCCGTACTCCGCCAGCTTCGCCTTGCCGCAGTCCGGGCTGGTCAGGACGATGGGGCCGGCCTCGGTCAGCGCGATGGAGTGCTCCCAGTGCGAGGACCAGGTGCCGTCCGTCGTGATGACCGTCCAGTCGTCGGCCAGGACCTCCGTCTGGGCGGTGCCCAGGGAGACCATGGGCTCGATCGCCAGGCACAGGCCCGGGACGAGCTTGATGCCCTTGCCCCGCTTGCGCGAGACGTAGTTCAGCAGGTGCGGGTCCATGTGCATCTCGGAACCGATGCCGTGGCCGCCGTAGTCCTCGATGATCCCGAACTTGCCGAGGCTGTGCTCACCCGTCGTGGGACGCGGCTGGCGCTTGATGTACGTCTCGATCGCCTTCGAGATGTCGACCAGGCGGTTGCCGAGCTTCATCGCCGCGATACCGGCCCACATCGACTCCTCAGTGACCCGGGAGAGCTCGACCAGCTCCGGTGCGTGCCCGGTGCCCACGAAGGCCGTGTAGGCCGCGTCACCGTGCCAGCCGTCCACGATGGCACCGGCGTCGATGGAGATGATGTCGCCGTCCTTGAGGACCGTCTTGTCGTCCGGGATGCCGTGGACGACGACCTCGTTCACGGAGGTGCAGATCGTCGCGGGGAAACCGCCGTAGCCGAGGAAGTTCGACTTGGCTCCGGCGTCCGCGATGACCTTGCGCGCCACCATGTCCAGATCCCGCGTGGTGGAGCCCGGCACCGCGGCCTCACGGGTCGCCGCGTGGATCGCGGCGACGACCAGCCCTGCCTCGCGCATCTTCGCGATCTGCTCGGGGGTCTTGATCTGAACCATGAACGGGCCTTCCACCTTCGAAACCGGGTCTTCTCAACAGTACGGCCGCGATGCCCAGGGGACACCGCGGCCGTACCCGCACTACGAACAGCAGGGGACTACTTCTTGAGGGCTTCCATCGCGCGCTTCGTGACGTCGGCGACCTCACCGAGGGCCGAGATCGTCACCAGCAGGCCCTGGGCCTTGTAGTAGTCGATGATCGGCTCGGTCTGCGTGTGGTAGACCTCCAGCCGGTTGCGCACCGTGGCCTCGGAGTCGTCCCCGCGCTGGTACAGCTCGCCGCCGCAGGTGTCGCAGACACCCTCGGTCTTCGGCGGGGCGTACAGCACGTGGAAGACGTGCGCCGAGTCGTTGCGGCAGGTCCGGCGGCCGGCGATGCGCTTGACGACCTCGTCCTCCTCGACCTCCAGGTCGAGGACGGCGTCCAGCTTCATGCCCGCGGACGTCAGCATGGCGTCGAGCGCCTGCGCCTGGGAGACGTTGCGCGGGAAGCCGTCGAGCAGGAAGCCGTTCGCGGCGTCCGGCTGCTCCATGCGGTCCTTGGCCATGCCGATGGTGATCTCGTCGGGGACGAGGTCACCGGCGTCCATGAACGCCTTCGCACGCCGGCCGAGGTCGGTGCCCTGGCTGATGTTGGCCCGGAACAGGTCGCCCGTGGAGATGTGCGGGATGGACAGGTTCTTGGCAAGGAACGCGGCCTGCGTGCCCTTGCCCGCACCGGGCGGTCCGACGAGGACGATTCGCATCAGCGGAGGAACCCTTCGTAATTGCGCTGCTGGAGCTGGCTCTCGATCTGCTTCACGGTTTCCAGACCCACACCCACGATGATGAGGATGCTCGTCCCGCCGAACGGGAAGTTCTGGTTCGCCCCGAAGCCCGCCAACGCCATTGTCGGCACGAGAGCGATCAGACCCAGGTACAGCGAGCCGGGCCAGGTGATCCGGTTGAGTACGTAGCTCAGGTACTCGGCGGTAGGCCGGCCGGCGCGGATGCCCGGGATGAAGCCACCATACTTCTTCATGTTGTCGGCAACTTCCTCGGGGTTGAACGAGATCGCCACGTAGAAGAACGCGAAGAAGACGATCAGGAGGAAGTAGACGGCGATGTAGTACGGGTGGTCGCCCTTGACGAAGTGCTTCTGGATCCAGGTCGCCCAGCCCGCGGTCGAGCCGCTGAACTGCACGATCAGGGCCGGGATGTACAGCAGCGACGAGGCGAAGATGACCGGGATGACACCGGCCTGGTTCACCTTGAGCGGGATGTAGGTAGAGGTACCGCCGTAGGCACGGCGGCCGATCATGCGCTTCGCGTACTGCACCGGGATGCGGCGCTGCGCCTGCTCGACGAAGACCACCAGGGCCACCATGGCGAGACCGACGAGGATGACCACGCCGAACTCGACCCAGCCTCCAGCGATCTTGCCCTGGAGCTTGATGGTCCACAGGGAACCGACGAAGCCGGCGGCGATCGAGATGAACATCAGGATCGACATGCCGTTGCCGATGCCGCGGTCGGTGATGAGCTCACCGAGCCACATGACGACACAAGTACCGGCGGTCATGGTCAGCACCATGACGACTGTGGTGAAGATCGACCGGTCCGGGACGATCTCACGAGCGACCGGGCAGGCCCCGAAGAGGGCACCCGTGCGGGCGGTGGCGACGAGACCGGTGCCCTGCAGGATCGCGAGTGCGACCGTCAAATAGCGCGTGTACTGAGTGATCTTCGCCGTGCCGGACTGACCCTCTTTTTTGAGGTTCTCCAGCTTCGGGATGACCACGGTCAGCAGCTGCAGGATGATGCTCGCCGTGATGTAGGGCATGATGCCGAGCGCGAAGATCGTGATCTGCAGCAGCGCACCGCCGCTGAACATGTTGACCAGACCGAAGAGGCTGTTGCTGCCATTCCCCATCTGGTCGAGACAGATCTGAACGTTCTTGTAGCTCACGCCGGGTACCGGGATGTGGGACCCGAGCCGATACAGCACGATGATGCCGAGCGTGAAGAGCAGCTTCTTGCGCAGGTCGGGCGTCTTGAACGCCCGGGCGAACGCGGTGAGCACGGTGCCTCCTGCGACCCCCGCGCTACTGCGTCAGAGGTGACGGTCTGAGGGATCGACGAATACGTACAAGCAAAGGTGCAGGCCACCTTACCGGCGACTGCGCCCCCCGTGGAACGACCAACCGGGGATGCCCCATATGTGAGGCATCCCCGGTCGGGTTTCTAGCTATTTGTCACTGAGTTTCGTCTTAGACGAGCTCGGTGACGGTGCCGCCGGCAGCGGCAATCTTCTCCTTGGCGGAGGCGGAAACGGCGTCAACCGAAACCTGCAGCGCCACGGAGAGCTCGCCCTGGCCCAGGACCTTGACGAGGCTGTTCTTGCGAACCGCGCCCTTGGCGACCAGGTCGGCCACCGTGACTTCTCCACCCTCGGGGTAGAGAGCGCCGAGCTTGTCCAGGTTCACGACCTGGAACTCGGTGCGGAACGGGTTCTTGAAGCCCTTGAGCTTCGGCAGGCGCATGTGGAGGGGCATCTGCCCACCCTCGAAGCGCTGCGGGATCTGGTAACGGGCCTTCTGGCCCTTCGTACCACGACCGGCCGTCTTACCCTTCGACGCCTCACCACGACCGACACGGGTCTTCGCGGTCTTGGCACCGGGGGCGGGACGGAGGTTGTGGGCCTTCAGCGGGCTGCTCTCAGCCATGTTAGTCAACCTCCTCAACCGTCACGAGGTGGCGGACGGTCTGCACCATGCCGCGGAACTCGGGGCGGTCCTCCTTGACGACGACGTCGTTCAGGCGCTTGAGCCCGAGCGAACGCAGCGTGTCGCGGTGGTTCTGCTTGCTGCCGATGTACGACTTCGTCTGCGTGATCTTGAGGCGGGCCATCAGACACCCGCCCCGGCACGTGCACGAAGGAGAGCCGCGGGGGCGACGTCCTCGAGGGGCAGACCACGGCGAGCCGCGATCTCCTCGGGACGCTGCAGGCCCTTGAGGGCCGCCACGGTCGCGTGCACGATGTTGATCGCGTTCGAAGAGCCGAGCGACTTCGACAGGATGTCGTGAACGCCGGCGCACTCCAGAACGGCGCGCACCGGACCACCGGCGATAACACCGGTACCGGGGGAAGCCGGCTTCAGGAGCACGACGCCCGCGGCACGCTCGCCCGTGATCGGGTGAGGGATGGTGCCCTGGATGCGCGGAACCTTGAAGAAGTTCTTCTTGGCTTCCTCGACACCCTTGGCGATGGCCGCGGGAACTTCCTTGGCCTTGCCGTAACCGACACCTACGGTGCCGTCACCGTCGCCCACCACGACCAGCGCGGTGAAGCTGAAGCGGCGACCACCCTTGACAACCTTGGCGACGCGGTTGATCGCGACAACGCGCTCAACGTAAGCGGTCTTCTCGGCGGCAGGGCCACCGTCGCGACCCTTCCGGTCCCGCCGCTCGCCGCCACCGGCACCGCTTCCGCGGCGCTGGGGTCCAGCCATTGGATTACCTCTCTCTGTTACGTCCGTGAGTCCCGGAACCGGGGCTTAGAACTTCAGCCCGGCTTCGCGGGCGGCGTCAGCCAGAGCGGCAATGCGCCCGGCGTATCGGTTGCCACCGCGGTCGAACACGACGGTCTCGACACCCGCGGCCTTGGCACGCTCGGCGACGAGCGCGCCGACAGCCTGGGCCTGGGCGCTCTTGTCGCCTTCGCCACCGCGGATCGAAGCGTCCAGGGTCGACGCCGACGCCAGGGTGTGACCCTGGAGGTCGTCGATGACCTGAGCAACGATGTTGCGGTTGGAACGCGTCACGACGAGGCGCGGACGCTCCGCCGTACCCGAGACGTTCTTGCGGATGCGGATGTGGCGGCGAGCCTTGGCAGCGCGCTTGTACGCGTCGCCCTTGGCGATCTTCACACCGTATGCCATGGCTACTTACCAGCCTTTCCGACCTTGCGGCGGATGACTTCGCCGGCGTACTTGACACCCTTGGCCTTGTACGGGTCGGGCTTCCGCAGCTTGCGGATGTTGGCGGCGACCTCGCCGACCTTCTGCTTGTCGATGCCCTCGACCGAGAACTTGGTGGGCGACTCGACCTTGAACGAGATGCCCTCGGGCGCCTCGATCAGGATCGGGTGGCTGTAGCCAAGCTGGAACTCCAGGTCGGAGCCCTTCGCGGCGACGCGGTAACCGACACCGCTGATCTCGAGAGCCTTGACGTACCCCGTGGTCACACCGGTGATCATGTTCGCCACCAGCGTGCGGGACAGGCCGTGCAGGGCCTTGTTCTGACGCTCGTCGTTCGGGCGGGTGACGTTCAGAACGCCTTCCTCACCCTTGACGATCTCGATCGGCGCCTTGACGGTGTGCGTGAGGGAGCCCTTGGGGCCCTTCACTGCGACCGTCTGGCCGTCGATGGTGACGTCCACACCGGCGGGAACCTGGATGGGGAGCTTGCCGATTCGCGACATTGCTTTTCCTCCGTTCCCGACTACCAGACGTAGGCGAGGACTTCCCCACCTACGCCCTTCTTGCCTGCCTGCTGGCCGGTCAGGAGACCGTGGGACGTGGAGATGATCGCCACGCCCAGGCCGCCGAGGACCTTCGGCAGGTTGGTGGACTTCGCGTACACGCGCAGACCGGGCTTCGAGATCCGCTTGATGCCCGCGATGGAGCGCTCACGGTTCGGCCCGAACTTCAGCTCGAGGACGAGGTTCTTGCCGACCTCGGCGTCCTCGACCTTCCAGCCGGTGATGAAACCCTCCTGCTTGAGGATCTCTGCGATGTGCGACTTGATCTTGCTGTGCGGCATCACGACGGTGTCGTGGTACGCCGAGTTAGCGTTACGCAGACGCGTGAGCATGTCTGCGATCGGGTCAGTCATGGTCATGAAGTGGCCTTCGGCCTCTCTCGCCGGGGTTTCCTGTATGCGCCATCCCTCTCCCCACTCAGAGGCGGGACGGGTGCGGTGCGGGGACCTACGGCGTAGTAAGTCGTTATGGGCGGCGGACGCCCAACCACACAAGCCTAAGGCATGCGCGGCCGGGCATCCGCCGACCAGATGCTTACCGAGAGTGCCTGGTACTCCTCAAGTCCTTACGGACGAGAGGGAATTACCAGGAGCTCTTGGTCACGCCCGGCAGCTCGCCACGGTGAGCCATCTCACGAAGGCACACGCGGCACAGGCCGAACTTGCGGTACACGGAGTGGGGGCGACCGCAGCGCTGGCAGCGGGTGTACGCACGCACACCGAACTTGGGCTTACGGGCAGCCTTCGCGATGAGAGCCTTCTTCGCCATCTCGCTTACGCCTCCTTGAAGGGGAAGCCGAGGTGACGAAGGAGGGCGCGGCCCTCGTCGTCGTTGGTCGCCGTGGTGACCACGGTGATGTCCATACCCCGGGTACGGTCGATCTTGTCCTGGTCGATCTCGTGGAACATGACCTGCTCCGTGAGACCGAAGGTGTAGTTGCCACGGCCGTCGAACTGCTTCGGCGACAGACCACGGAAGTCACGGATACGCGGCAGCGCGAGCGACAGCGTACGGTCCAGGAACTCCCACATGCGGTCACCACGGAGGGTGACGTGGCAGCCGATCGGCTGACCCTCGCGCAGCTTGAACTGCGCGATGGACTTGCGGGCCTTCGTGACGGCCGGCTTCTGACCGGTGATCGTCGTCAGGTCCTTGATGGCGCCGTCGATCAGCTTGGAGTCGCGGGCGGCGTCGCCCACACCCATGTTGACCACGATCTTCACGAGGCCGGGAATCTGCATGACGTTCTCGTAGGAGAACTCCTCACGCAGCTTGCCCGCGATGTCCTCGCGGTACTTCGTCTTGAGACGCGGAGTGGTAGCCATCAGATGTCCTCACCCGTCCGCTTGGCAACGCGGATCTTGTTGCCCTCGTCGTCGAAGCGGTAGCCGACGCGGGTGACGACCTTCTTGCCGTCCTTCTCCACAACCAGCTGAACGTTGCTCACGTGGACCGGGGCCTCGGTGATCACGATGCCGCCGGCCTGGTTCTGCGCAGCCTTGGTGTGCTTCTTGACCCGGTTGACACCCTCGACGAGGACGCGGTTCTCAGCGGGGAAGGCAACGATGACCTTGCCCTGCTTGCCCTTGTCCTTACCGGTGATGACCTGAACCAGGTCGCCCTTCTTGATCTTCATGCTTACAGCACCTCCGGCGCGAGCGAGATGATCTTCATGAACTTCTTCTCGCGCAGCTCACGGCCCACCGGGCCGAAGATACGGGTGCCGCGAGGGTCGCCGTCGTTCTTCAGAATGACGGCGGCGTTCTCGTCAAAGCGGATGTACGAGCCGTCCTGGCGGCGACGCTCCTTGACGGTGCGAACGATGACCGCCTTGACGACGTCACCCTTCTTCACGTTGCCACCGGGGATCGCGTCCTTGACGGTGGCGACGATGACGTCACCGATGCCCGCGTAGCGGCGACCGGAACCACCGAGAACACGGATGCAAAGGATTTCCTTGGCACCAGTGTTGTCGGCGATACGCAGTCGCGACTCCTGCTGGATCACGTGTATCTCCTGTTTGTCTGCCGGTTCCCGGCGGGGGCCTCACACTCCGAAGAGCGGCGGCCCCCACCGAGCCTGGCGGAACGAATCCGGGGGAAACCCCCCGGACGAATTACTTGGCCTTCTCGAGGATCTCGACGATGCGCCAGCGCTTGCTCGCCGACAGCGGACGCGTCTCCATGATGAGGACGCGGTCGCCGACGCCGGCAGCGTTCTGCTCGTCGTGCGCCTTGAGCTTGTTCGTACGGCGGATGACCTTGCCGTACAGGGCGTGCTTCACGCGGTCCTCGACGGCGACGACGACGGTCTTGTCCATCTTGTCGCTGACGACCAGACCCTCACGGGTCTTGCGGAAACCGCGCTCGGTCTTCTCAGTCACGTTGTTCTCGCTCATCAGGCGCTCTCCACCGTCTCGATACCGAGCTCACGCTCGTGCATCAGGGTGTAGATGCGAGCGATGTCCTTACGGACGGACTTGAGCCGGCCGTTGTTCTCCAGCTGACCCGTGGCCGCCTGGAAGCGGAGCTTGAACAGCTCCTCCTTGGCCTCGCGCAGCTTGCCAACGAGCTCCTCGTTGCCGAGCTCACGCAGCTCGGACGCCTTGGTTCCCGTCGCCATCACGACTCACCTGCCTCGCGCCGAACAATCCGGCACTTCATCGGAAGCTTGTGAGCAGCGCGGGTGAGCGCCTCACGAGCAATCTTCTCGTTCGGGTAGGACAGCTCGAACATGACCCGGCCCGGGTGCACGTTCGCGATCCACCACTCGGGAGAACCCTTACCGGAACCCATGCGGGTCTCGGCAGGCTTCTTGGTGAGCGGACGGTCCGGGTAGATGTTGATCCAGACCTTGCCGCCACGCTTGATGTGACGGGTCATCGCAATACGAGCCGCCTCGATCTGGCGGTTCGTCACGTACGCCGGGGTCAGCGCCTGGATGCCGTACTCGCCGAACGAGACCTCAGTACCGCCCTTGGCCATACCGCGGCGCTTCGGGTGGTGCTGCTTGCGGTGCTTGACCCTACGAGGGATCAGCATGTCGGTCAGGCCTCCGTTCCGGTGCTCTCGGCCGGAGCGGCGGCGGGAGCGTCGGCCTTGGGGGCCTCGGCACCAGCAGCCTGCTGCGGCTTGCGGCCACCACGGCCGCCGCGCTCGCCACCACGGCCACCACGGCCGGCGGGACGGTCGCCAGCGCCCTGAGCACCACGGGCCGGGCGGTTACCCGCACGGGCCGCAGCGTTCTCGGCGCGAACCTCGGCGATGTTCTTGACGTCGCCCTTGTAGATCCAGACCTTCACACCGATACGGCCGAAGGTGGTCTTGGCCTCGAAGAAGCCGTAGTCCACGTTCGCGCGCAGCGTGTGCAGCGGCACACGACCCTCGCGGTAGAACTCGGAGCGGGACATCTCGGCGCCGCCGAGACGGCCGCCACACTGGATCTTGATGCCCTTGGCGCCGGCCTTCATCGTGCCCTGCATGCTCTTGCGCATGGCACGACGGAAGGAGACGCGGGAGGAGAGCTGCTCGGCAACGGCCTGGGCAACCAGCTGAGCGTCAAGCTCGGGGTTCTTGACCTCGAGGATGTTCAGCTGGACCTGCTTGCCCGTGAGCTTCTCGAGGTCACCGCGGATGCGGTCGGCCTCGGCGCCACGGCGGCCGATGACGATGCCCGGACGAGCGGTGTGGATGTCCACACGCACGCGGTCACGGGTGCGCTCGATCTCAACCTTCGAGATGCCGGCGCGCTCCATGCCGGACGTCATCATCCGACGGATGGCGACGTCTTCCTTGACGTAGTCCTTGTACAGCTTGTCGGCGTACCAACGCGACTTGAAGTCGGTGGTGATGCCGAGCCGGAACCCGTGCGGGTTTACCTTCTGGCCCATTACCGGGAACCTTCCTTGCTGCTGACGACCACGGTGATGTGGCTGGTCCGCTTGCGGATCCGGTAGGCACGGCCCTGGGCACGCGGACGGAACCGCTTCAGGGTCGGGCCCTCGTCCACGTACGCCTCGCTGATGACCAGCGTGGAGGCGTCCGGGTGGTTGTAGTTGTGTGCGGCGTTGGCAATGGCGCTGTCCAGCACCTTGCCAACCGGCACGCTCGCGGCCTGCGGGGCGAAACGCAGGACCGCCTGAGCCTCCGTGGCATCCATGCCACGGATAAGGTCCACCACTCGGCGGGCCTTCATGGGCGTGACGCGGATGTACCGCGCCTGGGCCCTGGCTTCCATGGTTGTCCCTTCGGTGTAAGTCATAGTCGTTACCACCCCGCCTTTAGCGGCGCTTCGACTTCCGGTCGTCCTTGACGTGGCCGCGGAAGGTGCGAGTCGGCGAGAACTCGCCGAGCTTGTGGCCGACCATCGACTCGGTGACGAACACCGGGACGTGGGTCTTGCCGTTGTGCACCGCGATGGTGTGACCCAGCATGCTGGGGATGATCATCGAGCGACGGGACCAGGTCTTGATGACGTTCTTGGTGCCGGCTTCGTTCTGGACGTCCACCTTCTTTACGAGGTGGTCGTCGACGAAGGGCCCCTTCTTGAGACTGCGCGGCATCTAAACCCGCTCCTAGCGCTTCTTGTTCGTCTTGCGGCGGCGGACGATGTACTTGCTCGAAGCCTTCTTCGGCGAGCGAGTACGACCCTCCTTCTGACCCCACGGGGAGACCGGGTGGCGACCACCACTGGTCTTGCCCTCACCACCACCGTGCGGGTGGTCAACCGGGTTCATCGCGACACCGCGGACGGACGGGCGAACGCCCTTCCAGCGCATACGGCCGGCCTTGCCCCAGTTGATGTTCGACTGCTCGGCGTTGCCGACCTCGCCGACCGTGGCGCGGCAGCGCGCGTCGACGAGACGGATCTCGCCCGACGGCATGCGGAGGTGGGCCATGGTGCCCTCCTTCGCCAGCAGCTGCACGGAGGCACCAGCGGAGCGGGCGAACTTCGCGCCACCACCGGGACGGAGCTCGATCGCGTGGATCGTGGTACCGACCGGGATGTTGCGGAGCGCCAGGTTGTTGCCGGGCTTGATGTCGGCCGTCGGGCCGTTCTCAATCCGGTCACCCTGCTTCAGGGCCTTCGGCGCGATGATGTAGCGCTTCTCGCCGTCGGCGTAGTGCAGCAGCGCGATGCGCGCGGTGCGGTTGGGGTCGTACTCGATGTGCGCGACCTTGGCCGGCACGCCGTCCTTGTCGTGACGACGGAAGTCGATCACGCGGTAGGCGCGCTTGTGTCCACCACCCTGGTGGCGAACGGTGATCCGACCGGTGTTGTTACGGCCGCCCTTGCTGTGCAGGGGGCGAACCAGCGACTTCTCCGGCGTGGACCGCGTGATCTCGACAAAGTCGGCGACGCTGGAGCCACGACGGCCCGGGGTCGTCGGCTTGTACTTGCGGATACCCATTTCTCAGTCCTCGTCCGATTCCGGACGACTAGACCTCCGTTAGGAGGCCTGGCCGCCGAAGATGTCGATACGGTTGCCCTCGGCAAGGGTCACGATGGCGCGCTTGGTGTTCGCACGCTTGCCGAAACCGGTCTTGGTCCGCTTGCGCTTACCCTGACGGTTGATCGTGTTGACCCCGGTGACCTTGACCGAGAAGACCGCTTCCACGGCCTGCTTGATCTGGGTCTTGTTGGCGCCGGGCGCGACGATGAACGTGTACTTGTTCTCGTCCAGCAGCGCGTAGCTCTTCTCCGAGACAACCGGCTTGATCAGCAGGTCGCGCGGGTCGGTGAAGGTCTTGCTGGTAACGGTCGCCTCAGACATCAGGCGTCGCTCCCTTCGGTCTCATCGGCCTTGGGGCCAGACACGAAGGACTCGAAAGCGGCCTGAGTGAAGACCACGTCGTCAGAGACGATCACGTCGTACGTGTTCAGCTGGCCCGGCTCCAGGATGTGAACCTGGGGCAGGTTGCGGGCGGACAGCCACGCGGCCTCGTCGGCGCGCTCGACGACCAGGAGCACGTTCTTGCGCTCCGAGATCTTGCCGAACAGCGTCTTGGCGGCCTTCGTGGAGGCGGCACCCTCGACCACGCCGGTGACGACGTGGATGCGGGAGTGACGCGCACGGTCCGAGAGGGCACCGCGGAGGGCGGCGGCCTTCATCTTCTTCGGGGTCCGCTGGGAGTAGTCACGCGGCTGCGGGCCGTGGACGACGCCACCGCCGACGAACTGCGGCGCACGGGTGGAACCCTGACGCGCGCGGCCGGTGCCCTTCTGGCGGTACGGCTTGCGGCCACCACCACGGACTTCGCCACGACGCTTGGTCTTGTGCGTGCCCTGACGGGCAGCAGCCAGCTGGGCGACAACGACCTGGTGGATCAGCGGAACGCTGGTCTTCGCGTCGAAGATCTCCGCGGGGAGCTCGACGGTACCGGCCTTGTCGCCTGCCGGCGAAAGGATGTCAATGGTGCTCATTACCTCAAGCCCCCTTGGCCGCGGTACGGACCAGGACGAGGCCGCCGTTCGGACCGGGGACCGCGCCCTTGATGAGCAGCAGACCCTTCTCCGCGTCAACCGCGTGGATGGTCAGGTTCTGGGTGGTGACGCGCTCGTTACCCATACGACCGGCCATGCGCATGCCCTTGAAGACACGCCCAGGGGTGGCGCAGCCACCGATCGAACCGGGGGAGCGGTGCTTGCGCTGCACACCGTGACCGGCGCCGAGGCCCCGGAAGTTGTGCCGCTTCATGACACCGGCGAAGCCCTTGCCCTTGCTGTTGCCCGTGACGTCAACCTTGACGCCGGACTCGAACACCTCAGCAGTGATCTCCTGGCCGAGCGTGTACTCGCTGGCGTCGGAGGTGCGGAGCTCCACCAGGTGGCGGCGGGGGGTCACGTCGGCCTTGGCGAAGTGGCCCTTGAGGGGCTTGTTCACCTTGCGCGGGTCGATCTCGCCGAAGGCGATCTGGACCGACTCGTAGCCGTCGATGTCGTTCGTACGGACCTGGGTAACGACGCAGGGTCCGGCCTTGACCACGGTCACCGGGACGACACGGTTGTTCTCGTCCCAGACCTGGGTCATGCCGAGCTTCTCGCCCAGGACGCCCTTGATCTGCTTTGCCATCTTCTCGACGCCTCTCAGAGCTTGATCTCGATGTCAACGCCGGCCGGAAGGTCCAGGCGCATCAGCGAGTCAACGGTCTTGGGGGTCGGGTCGAGGATGTCGATCAGGCGCTTGTGCGTGCGCATCTCGAAGTGCTCGCGCGAGTCCTTGTACTTGTGCGGCGACTTGATGACGCAGTACACGTTCTTCTCAGTGGGCAGCGGCACCGGGCCCGCGACCGACGCACCAGTGCGCGTCACCGTCTCGACGATCTTCTTCGCCGAGGAATCGATGACCTCGTGGTCGTAGGCCTTGAGCCGGATGCGGATCTTCTGTCCCGCCATGGCTACTCCGTAGTCCTGTCTGTATGTGGAAACGCTCTGGCTCCCGGCCGGCTGCGAGATCGGGTCCCGCAGTCTTTCCTCCGACCCACGCGGTCGGGCGTGTCGCACTCCCTCTACAGAAAATTCCCATACGGAAATTCCCTCTCCAAGGGGGTGCGGTCCCAAGACCGCGCGTCGGGGGAGAAACACCCGCCGAGTGCCTGGTGTGCACCGTGCTGACACTTCCCAGAAGATTCCCGTACGTCCGTCCCCATTGCTGCCCCGAAAGGCAGATTAAGGACGACGAGTACTGTGGGACTCGCTTCCGGTCCTCCCGGCGGGAGGCGCGCAGCATCGGCACTCAACCGAGCAACTTGAGTAGTCTGCCATACGAGACACGTACCTGGCCAATCGGGCGGAAGAGAATACCCCGCCGCGCGGACACGTCAAACTGCGGCGCGCGGCGGTTCTCCCTGGCGGGGCCGCTGATCAGCTTCGGGTGAGGGTCCGGCAGCCGCCGTCGGATCCGTCGTTGACGGGCTTGGACCGGTCGTACGGGTCCACCGGCGTTCCGGACGGCTCGGGTCCGCCGGCGTCCGGGTCGGAGAAGAACGACGGGTGCAGGTAGCCGTCGTACCGGTCACAGGAGCTGTTGGCGAGGTCGACGTTGTACTCGTCGATCCACAGCTTGCCGGGCGTCCCCTCCCACTTGCGCCGGTCGACCGCGCTGAACGAGCCCTCCCGCCGCACGATCGTCCGCGCGACGTCCTCCGGATTGCCCTTGAGCTTCACGAAGGGGTAGACGAAGGAGTAGTCGAACTTCACCGACGCCTGGCCGGGCTCCTTCCCCGCCTCCACCCACATCCGGCCCCGGACCTTGACCACGTCGCCGACGGGCTTGAGCTCCGCCGGGTCGTACCGGGTGAACAGGTTCAGCGGATCGCGCTCGGCGCTGGGCCGCGCGTAGGCCTCGGTCATGTCCTTGGACGTCCGGTCGTCCCGGGGATCCAGCAGGGACATCGCCCCGGCCGGCCACTGTCCCCGCAGGACGGCCGGGTCCAGGTTGGCCGCGGTCAGGAACTCCTTGGCCTTCGCCAGCGCGTCCGCGACCTCCTCCTTCGACACCCCGCCGACCGACTGCGCCTGCGGTACCTCGATCCCCGCGGCCCCGTCGGCCCACTGGGCGGCCGGCGAGCCCCGGAACGGCTCCCTCAGCGTCGGCCGGTCCGGGTACCGGTCCTCGGGGGCCCCGGTGGGCCGTACGGACTCCGCGGGCAGCGGAGCGGCGTTCCTGGCCTCCTCACGGGACTGCGCCTTCCCCGTGACCCGGTCGATGACCAGCTCCGGCCGCAGCGCGACCAGGGCCAGCCCCGCGATCAGCACCACGGCCCCCGCGGCCTTGAGCCGCCGCTTGCCCCTCCCCCGGCCCTCCATCTCCTGCCACGCGGGACCGGTCCGCCAGCCCGGCGGCTGCGCCGGGGCCGGGGTCCGCCTGCGCCCGAACCTCCCGCGCGCCGACCTCTCCCGCTCCGCGTCCTCGCGCCGCAGCCGCTCCGTCACCATCCGCGCCCTCGCGGACGGCTCCTGGGGGGCGTCCCCGCGCTCCCCCGCGGCCTGGTCGGCGAACCGGGCCCACTCCTCGTCGGATATGCCCGCCCCGCCGTCGTCCCGCTGCCCCATGCCTGTCCCACCCCGAGCCGTCCCCGCGCCCCTTACGGCGCCCTTACGCTGCGGAGCCTCTCACACGCCACCGACACCCCCCACGGGCCCTCCCACCGCCCTCACGGAGGATGACCGCCATGCACGAGGTCTTCCGCTACCGCTTCCTCCACGCCGGCGCGGGCCTGGCCGCCGACCTGAGCGCCGGCGCGTACGGGACCGACACCGTCCCGCGCTCCCCCGGCCTCCAGATCCACCGCGGGCTGCGCCTGCGGCTGCCCGCGGACCGCGCCCTCCACTGGAAGGACGCGGCCTGGCTCGCCTTCGGGGCGTCGCTGCACGCCGAGCGGCTCGCCGCGGACGGAGTCCTGGTCCTCGACGTGGACGCGCTCACGTACCCGCACGCCCACTTCCGCTCGGAGGCCGCCGCCCTCGCCCTCGACGGCTGGATCCACCGCCGCTTCGGACTCCCCGCGTGCGGCGCCTCGGTGTCGTACGACGGGCCCTCGCGCCGCTTCGCCTTCACCTGGCCGGACGGGGTCACGCCCTTCGCCGACGCCCCCCTGCCACCGCTCCCGCCCGAGTGAGCCCCCACGGAGCTCCCCGGGCACGCAGAAGGGCCCCTCCCCGCCGCCGGAGCGGTGGGAAGGGGCCCTTCCGTCAAACATGGTGCCCGCTCGCGCGAGCTACCAGGTCAGAGCACGAAATTACTTCGTGATCTTGGTGACCTGGCCGGCGCCGACGGTACGACCACCCTCACGGATGGCGAACTTCAGGCCCTCCTCCATGGCGACCGGCTGAATCAGCGAGACCGTCATGTCGGTGTTGTCGCCCGGCATGACCATCTCGGTGCCCTCGGGGAGGGTCACGACGCCGGTCACGTCCGTGGTACGGAAGTAGAACTGCGGGCGGTAGTTGTTGAAGAACGGGGTGTGACGACCACCCTCGTCCTTCGACAGGATGTACGCGGCGGCCTCGAACTCGGTGTGCGGCGTGACCGAACCGGGCTTGATGATGACCTGGCCGCGCTCGACGTCCTCGCGCTTGATGCCACGGAGGAGCAGACCGACGTTCTCGCCGGCCTGGCCCTCGTCGAGCAGCTTGCGGAACATCTCGATGCCGGTGACCGTGGTGGTGGTCTTCTCGGTCTTGATGCCGATGATGTCGACGGTCTCGTTGACCTTGAGGACACCACGCTCGATACGACCGGTGACGACGGTGCCACGACCGGTGATCGTGAAGACGTCCTCGACGGGCATCAGGAACGGCTTGTCGGTGTCACGCGGCGGGGTCGGGATCGCCTCGTCGACGGCGTCCATCAGGCCGAGGAGCTTGTCGCCCCACTCCTTGTCGCCCTCGAGCGCCTTGAGCGCCGAGACCTGGACGACCGGCAGGTCGTCGCCCGGGAAGTCGTACTCGGAGAGGAGCTCACGCACCTCGAGCTCGACGAGCTCCAGGATCTCCTCGTCGTCCACCATGTCGGCCTTGTTCAGGGCGACGACGATGTACGGAACGCCGACCTGGCGGGCCAGGAGCACGTGCTCCTTGGTCTGCGGCATCGGGCCGTCGGTGGCGGCGACCACGAGGATGGCACCGTCCATCTGCGCGGCACCGGTGATCATGTTCTTGATGTAGTCCGCGTGACCCGGGCAGTCGACGTGGGCGTAGTGACGCGCCTCGGTCTGGTACTCGACGTGCGCGATCGAGATGGTGATACCGCGCTGGCGCTCCTCAGGAGCCTTGTCGATCTGATCGAAGGCCGAAGCCGCGTTCAGGTCCGGGTACTTGTCGTGCAGCACCTTGGTAATGGCGGCCGTGAGGGTCGTCTTACCGTGGTCAATGTGACCGATGGTGCCGATGTTGACGTGCGGCTTAGTCCGCTCGAACTTCGCCTTCGCCACGGGGGTCCTCCTGAGAGTGGTTCTGTACGCCTTGAATCATCGGCGCCAGGTGATCTTTGCTGGATAGCCGGTTCCCCCGGGGCAACGGGAGGGTTGCTCCTGTTACCCCAGAGGCTCCGGTGGCAAGCCTAAAGCGTGTACTCGGAAGAGTTACTCGCCCTTGGCCTTCGCGATGATCTCCTCAGCGACGTTCCGGGGAACCTCGGCGTAGGAGTCGAACTGCATCGAGTAGCTGGCGCGACCCGAGGTCTTGCTGCGGAGGTCTCCGACGTAGCCGAACATCTCCGAAAGCGGCACGAGGCCCTTGACGATCTTGGCTCCGTGACGGTCCTCCATGGCCTGGATCTGGCCACGGCGGGAGTTGATGTCACCGATGACGTCGCCCATGGACTCCTCCGGCGTGGTGACCTCGACGGCCATCATCGGCTCGAGGAGCACGGGAGAAGCCTTGCGCGCGGCCTCCTTGAAGGCCTGCGAACCGGCGATCTTGAAGGCGAGCTCGGAGGAGTCGACCTCGTGGTAGCCACCGTCGAGAAGAATGACGCGAACGCCGGTCATCTCGTAGCCGGCCAGGATGCCGAACTGCATGGCTTCCTGCGCACCGGCGTCGACCGAAGGAATGTACTCCCTCGGGATGCGGCCACCGGTGACCTTGTTCACGAACTCGTACGCCGGACCGTCGGCCTCGGTGATGGGCTCGATCGCGATCTGCACCTTGGCGAACTGACCGGTACCACCGGTCTGCTTCTTGTGGGTGTAGTCGTGACGCTCGACCGACTTGCGGATGGTCTCGCGGTACGCGACCTGCGGCTTGCCGACGTTGGCCTCGACCTTGAACTCGCGCTTCATACGGTCGACCAGCACCTCGAGGTGCAGCTCGCCCATACCGCCGAGGATGGTCTGGCCCGTCTCCTCGTCCGAGTGAACGTGGAAGGAGGGGTCCTCCTCCGCGAGACGCTGGA
Source organism: Streptomyces sp. NPDC006512 (assembly GCF_040611935.1). Taxonomy (NCBI): domain Bacteria; kingdom Bacillati; phylum Actinomycetota; class Actinomycetes; order Kitasatosporales; family Streptomycetaceae; genus Streptomyces; species Streptomyces sp. NPDC006512. The sequence continues at coordinate 208,738 of NZ_JBEXPG010000002.1, forward strand.
TGGCGACACCCAGCTTCTCCTGGTCACCCTTGGACTTGGGCTCGATGGCGACCTGGATGACCGGAGCCGGGAAGTCCATGGACTCCAGGATCACGGGTGCCTTGTCGTCACACAGCGTCTCACCGGTGGTGGTCTGCTTCAGGCCCATGACGGCGACGATGTCGCCGGCGCCCACCGCATCGATCTCTTCACGCTTGTTGGCGTGCATGCGGTAGATCTTGCCGATGCGCTCCTTCTTGCCCTTCACGGAGTTCAGCACCGCGGTGCCGGTCTCCAGGCGGCCCGAGTAAACCCGGACGAAGGTGAGCTTACCGAGGTGCGGGTCGCTCATGATCTTGAACGCGAGCGCCGCGAGGGGCTCCTCGTCCGAAGGCTTGCGCTTCACGACGACCTCGGCGTCCTTGACGTCGTGGCCTTCGATGGCCTCGATGTCCAGGGGGGAGGGCAGGTAGCGCACGACGGCGTCGAGCAGGGGCTGGACGCCCTTGTTCTTGAACGCCGTACCGCAGAACACCGCGGTGATCGTGGCTTCGCCCTTGCCCTTGCCGGAGCCGAGGATGATGCGACGCACGGCGGCGTGCAGCTGCTCCTCGGTGGGCTCGATGCCCTCGAGGAAGAGCTCCATCATCTCTTCGTCGTTCTCCGCGACCTGCTCCACGAGCGTGGCGCGCCATTCCTCGGCGGCCTCGGTGTGGGAGGCGGGGATGTCGACGACGTCGTACATCTCGCCCTTGGTCGCCTCGGCGGACCAGACGAGCGCCTTCATGCGGACGAGGTCGACGACACCCTGGAAGTCGGCCTCGGCACCGATGGGGAGCTGCATGACGATCGGAACCGCACCGAGGCGGTCCTTGATCATCTCGACGCAGCGGTGGAACTCGGCACCCGTGCGGTCGAGCTTGTTGACGAAGCAGATGCGCGGAACGCCGTAGCGGTCCGCCTGACGCCAAACGGTCTCGGACTGCGGCTCGACGCCGGCCACACCGTCGAACACGGTGACGGCGCCGTCGAGGACGCGGAGCGAACGCTCCACCTCGACGGTGAAGTCGACGTGACCCGGGGTGTCGATGATGTTGATGGTGTGGTCAACATCTTCGAGCGGCCAGTGGCAGGTGGTGGCGGCAGACGTGATGGTGATACCACGCTCCTGCTCCTGCTCCATCCAGTCCATCGTGGCGGCGCCGTCGTGGACCTCACCGATCTTGTACGACACACCGGTGTAGAACAGGATGCGCTCGGTGGTGGTCGTCTTGCCCGCGTCGATGTGGGCCATGATCCCGATGTTGCGGACCTTGGCCAGGTCAAGCGAAGTGGTAGCCATAAGGCTTCGGTCTTCTCTCGGTCTCGATGTGGGGTGGGACTACCAGCGGTAGTGCGCGAAGGCCTTGTTGGACTCGGCCATCTTGTGCGTGTCCTCGCGCTTCTTGACGGCAGCGCCAAGACCGTTGGAGGCGTCGAGCAGCTCGTTCATGAGGCGCTCGGTCATGGTCTTCTCACGACGGGCGCGGGAGTAACCCACGAGCCAGCGGAGCGCCAGGGTCGACTGGCGACCCGGCTTGACCTCGACGGGGACCTGGTAGGTCGCGCCACCGACACGGCGGGACTTGACCTCGAGGGACGGCTTGACGTTCTCCAGCGCGCGCTTCAGCGTGATGACCGGGTCGTTGCCGGTCTTCTCGCGGAGGCCTTCCATGGCGCCGTAGACGATGCGCTCGGCGGTGGAGCGCTTGCCGTTCAGGAGGATCTTGTTGATGAGCGACGTCACCAGAGGAGATGCGTAGACCGGGTCGATGATGACCGGGCGCTTCGGGGCGGGGCCCTTACGAGGCATTCTTACTTCTCCTTCTTGGCGCCGTAGCGGCTGCGGGCCTGCTTGCGGTTCTTGACAGCCTGGGTGTCAAGCGCACCGCGGATGATCTTGTAACGAACACCCGGCAGGTCCTTCACACGGCCACCACGCACGAGCACGATCGAGTGCTCCTGCAGGTTGTGTCCCTCACCCGGAATGTAAGCGGTGACCTCGATGCCGGAGGTCAGACGCACACGCGCGACCTTACGCAGCGCCGAGTTCGGCTTCTTCGGGGTGGTCGTGAACACACGCGTGCAGACGCCACGACGCTGGGGCGAAGCCTCAAGCGCGGGGGTCTTTGTCTTCTCGACCTTGTCCTGCCGGCCCTTACGGACCAGCTGCTGGATCGTAGGCACTACTTCTCCGGTTTCTGTGTGCCGTGTAGTGAAGCTAACCTGGAACTTTGCCGACCCACGCGGTCGGGTGTGTCGGATCCGGCGGACCTCCGCGCAAGCACGGAAACGCATGGATCGCGGTGGCCGATGCGGGCTCGCGTGCGGTTGATGGACACGCACAGGAGCCCAGGCACACCCCAGGCACAAGGTCTGAGCGTACCTACCGCATCCACTCCGGTCAAAACATAAGCCCCGCCGCCACAGCCCGCACACCTCCACAGGTCAGGCGCCGCACGGGCATTCGCCCTCCGGGGCGGGGCGGACGTGCGGACCGGGCACCGGCGTGGTAGGGCGGGCCAACTACACTGCCAGCGAATCCCAGCGAGTCAGTCCAAACGCAGCCCAACACCGTACGAGCGCCAGGAGCAGGACATTGGGGACCGCCACCTCGGAGCCGAAGACGGCCGGAAGTCCGCCTCGCGACGACGTACGGAGTCCCTCGCCCCCCCGGCGCGGCCGCCTGGCCCGCCTCTACGGCCCCCTGCTGGCGTTCCTCGTCACCTCGGGCGCCTTCTGCGCGGCCTGGGTCGCCCGCGGCACGTACCCCTTCGGCACCACCGGCCGGGCCATCAACGACCAGGCCAACCAGTACGTGCCCTTCCACCGCGCCCTCTGGGACCTGGTCCACGGCCAGGCCGCCGGCGACCTCCTGTTCACCTGGCGCGGGGGCTTCGGCCAGCAGTTCCTGTCCGACTACTACACGTACCTCGGCAACCCGTTCTCCTGGCTGGCCGTGCTCGTCCCGCGCGAGCACGTGGACCTGGCCGTCTTCGCGGTCACCCCGGTCACGATGGGCACCGCCGCCGCCCTGATGACCGTGTACCTCGGCAAGCTCCACCCCGGCCCGTGGTGGCAGCGGGGGGTGCTCGGGGCGACGTACGGGCTGTGCGGCTGGGCGCTGAGCGACGCCTCGTACGTCCCGATGTGGCTGTGGGGCCTGGTCGCCCTCCCGCTGCTCGGCATCGCCGTCGAGTGGTGCCTGGAGGGGCGCCGCTGGCCCGGGGTGGCCCTGCTGGTCGCCCTCGCCTGGTTCGGCAACTTCTACACCGCGATGATGGCCACCATGGCCGCCTGCGTGCTCCTGGCCATCCGCCTGGCCACCCTGGAGCTGACCGGCGCGCAGCGGCTGCGGGCACTGGCCCGGGCGGCCACGGCGGCCGCGACGGGCATCCTGCTGACCCTGCCCCTGCTCCTGCCGTCGTTCCTGTCCAGCGGGGCGGCGCAGCCCACCAAGGCGGGCGCGTTCGACCCCGTGCGCATCGAGGTCTTCCTCGCCGGCATGCTCCCGGCGACGCACCTGTGGGGCGGCCGGCCCCGGCTCTACGTCGCCTCCCTCGGCCTGATCCTGGCCGCGACCTTCCTCTTCAACACGGCCATCGCGAAGCGGACCCGGCTGGTGTGGGCGGCCGCGACCCTGCTCGTGCTCGTCTCCTTCCAGTTCCCGCCGACCCAGTACGTGTGGCACGGGCTCGCCGTCCCGAACGGCAATCCGTACCGCGAGGCCTTCGTCTTCAGCGGCATGGTCGTGGTCCTGGCCTGGCTGGCCCTGGCCCACCGGCCGCGGCCGCTCCACCTGGCGGCGGCCGCCGCGCTGCTGGTCGTGGCCGCCTTCGTACTCCGCAAGACCGACGACTTCGGCGGCTGGACCTGGCCGGCCGTGCTCGGCGGCGGCGCCGTCTCGCTGCTGGCCCTGGTCCTCCTCGGGCTGGGGCGCGCCGAGAAGCGCCGGTTCCTGGTCCCGGTGGCCGCCGCCCTGATGGTCGCCGTCGTCTTCGCCGAGTCCGCCGTCGCCGCGGCCAACGCCGACGCCCGGCGGGCCCGCGAGCGCTGGGCGAAGCCGGCCACGACCTCCGGCGAGTCGATCACCCGCCACTTCGAGGCCGTCCGCGGGGTCGACGGGTGGCCCGCCTACCGGACCGATTCGGGCGCACCGCAGACCTCGTACAACGACGCCCTCGCCCTCCGGGGGCAGGGTCCGCAGTACTACAGCAGCTACCTCCCGGAGGCCACGTACCGGGCCCTGGAACCCCTCGGGTACGGCTACAAGAACGACGGCCGGACCTTCTTCGGCGCCGACAACCCGGTGCTCGACGCGATCTTCTCGATCGGCGCCCGCGTCCGCCCGGGCGGCTCCCCCGGCTCGTGGACCGGTGCGAAGTTCCCCGCTCCCCCGCTGGTCACCGTCCGCCCCGGCCCGCCGTTCACCTCCCCCAACCCCACGGACAGCGTCTACGCCCGCCAGGAGAACGTCCTGGGCTCGGCCGTCTACCAGGTCCCCGAGGTCACCTCCGGCGGCACCGCCACCGCGCAGACGTACACCGCCCTCTGCACCCCCGGCTCCGAGGCCTACTGGTACTCCCCCGAGCTCTACGGGACCCTGCGCAGCGGCGACCTGCACCGCCCCCTGGAGGACCGCACGAGCGGCGTCCTCCCCCTGGGCACGGTCCCGGCGTCGGGCCGGGTCGAGGTGGCCGTGGACACCCGCACCGAGGGCGCCACGGCCGGCGCCCACCCCGTCGGCTGCCTCGACCGCGGCCGGCTCGACACCGCCGTCCGGCAGCTGACGGCCACCGGCGCCACCTCCGTCGACGCGAGCGGCCACGGCATCGAGGCCACCCTGCCGCCCGGCGCCACCGGCACCGCCGTCTTCGCCATGACGGCCGTCCCGGGCTGGCAGTGCTCCGCCCCGCTGCGCGAGTTCCACGGCCTGGTCGCCGTGGACCTGGCCCCGGGCACGGACGAGGTCTCCTGCACCTTCACCCCGAAGGGCCTCACCCCGGGCCTGGCGGCCGCCGCCCTGGCCCTCCTGACCCTCCTCTCGGTCACCACCACCACCCACCTCCGCCGCCGTACACGGCAAGTCGGCTAATTCCCCGTTTCGACGCCTTCCGGCCCCGGTGTTCAGTACATTTGCCGCCTTGATCACCGGGGCGGGGGCGACTGAAGATGATCTTGGGGCATCTGGCAGGCGGCGGGGGATTCGACGACCGCGTGCCTTTCCTCGCCCGGCTGGAGGATGCGGACGGCACTGAGTTACGGGCCCTGGGCCGTGAGCTGATCTATCCGCCTCGCACCCCGCTGCTCCACCAAGACGAGCCCACGGCCCACGTCCTGCTGATCCTCACGGGCTGGACCAAGGTCACGGCCGTCTATCCCAACGGCTACCAGGCCCTGCTGGCCCTTCGCGGTCCCGGCGACATCATCGGAGAATCCGCAGCGCTGACCCGCCGGCCCCGTTCCGCATCCGTGACTGCCCTGGAACGGGTTCGTGCAGTGGTCATCGAGTACGAGGCATTCCGTGGCTTTCTCGCCGCCTGCCCCGCGGCCGCCCTTCAACTTCTCGCTCTCACCGCAGACCGCCAGCGCACCGGGGACCGGCGCCGCCTTGAGTTCGCGGCGCTGAACGTACGCGAACGACTCGCCGTCCTGCTGTTGGAGCTGGCCCAGCTGCACGGCCGCCGCACTGCGGAGGGGGTCGAACTCTCCGTGCCCCTGACCAAGCAGGAACTGGCTGGGGCCGTGGGCGCATCCCGCGAGATGGTTCAGCGGCAGCTGAAGGACCTCCGCGACCGCGGCGTCGTCCGCACGGGTCGCCGCGCACTGGTGGTCGCCCGCCCGGACGTGCTGCGCCGTATCGCCCGTTCACAGCCACCGGCCTACTGAGCCAGGACCTGTCTTCAGTGCACCCGGTCACACTCCGAGTGCGTCATCCTCCCTCACGGCGCCCGCCCGCGCCGGTGCACGCTCGTGTCCATGCCCCAGACACCCCCCTTGCCCCGGACCATGCTGCTCATCGACACCGAGCGATTCAGCGACCGCGACGACGTGCAGCAGGCCTACCTGCGCCGAATGCTCTTCGGCATGGTCGACCGCGTCCTGCTCGCCGACGGCGTGGACCACACGCTGCGGCTGCGCGCCGATCGTGGCGACGCCGTGATGGAGCTGATCGACCCCTCCGTCCCCCTCACCACGCTGCTCCGCTCGTTACTCATCGACGTCCCCGCCGAGCTGCGTTCCGTGAACCGGTTGGCGTCCAGCTCGGCCCAGATCCGGTTGCGGACCGTCCTGGCCACCGGGTACGTCGCGGTGGACGAATACGACGGCTGGGTTGGCACGGACCTCAACCAGGCCTGCCGGCTGCTCGACGCCGAGCTGCTGCGGGCGGCGCTGCGCGAACGTGGCGACGACTATGCCCTCTGCGTATCCGAGTCGGTCCACGCGGGGATCGTGCGCCACCAGCACACCGGCATCCCGGCGGAGGAGTTCAACCGGATGACGGTGCCCAGCAAGAACGGACCCCTGACTGCCTGGCTCCACGGTCCGCTCCCGAAGCACAGCCCGGCTCCCGAGCCCGTGCAACAACGGCCTGCTGATCCCGCACCTGCGCCCCAGCCCGCTCCTCCGGGCGGGATCGAGTTCCGTGGTACCAACCACGGCGCGGTAGCCAACCAAATCACCGGCGGAATCACCTTCGGCGGCCCTGGTGAGCGACGGTGAGCGAACAGACACCGGGACCGGAAGGCCAGCCGGCCGCGTCAGCCGGACCACCGGAGTCGCAGCCGACGGCAGAACCCGAGCAGCCGGCCCAGGAGCCCTGGGCCGCCCGCCGGGACCTGGTTGCCCACACCCCTCCGTCGATGGCCTTCCGCGGCATCAACCACGGAGTCACCGCCCAACAGGTCATAGGCGACGTCATCGCCGGCGGAAAGACCGAGATCCACTACAACTTCGGGGGCTTCAGCGGCAGCCAGGTAGCCGGCGAGATCCCCGCCGAGACCTTGGAGCGGCTGGCCGAAGAATTCGTCCAGGAAGGCACTGGCTTCGCCGTTCTGCTGGAGAGGCTGCGAAACGAACACGTCCTCGTCCTGACTGGTGATCCCTTCACCGGCCGCCGCACCGCAGCCCTGATGCTTCTGCACCACCTCGGCGCCACCCCGGTGCGCGCAATGGACCGGGATATAAGGCCCGGCGACCTGAGCCGCCAGTTCAGTTCACAGAGTGAGGCCCGGGGGCACCTGCTGTGCGATCTCGAGATCTCGCGTGAGCAGCCCCTGCGGGAAGCACACCTGCTTGCGCTGCGGAGCCTTCTGCGGGAACAGAACGCCTACCTCGTGATCACCACAGGTCACAGCCCGTACGTCGAGAACACCATCGACCTGGCTGCCTGGAGGGCTCCCACACCGGAAGCGGTGCTCTCGGCCCTCCTGCTCAAACGAACTGACGCGGCGAGTACCGCCAAGCTGCTTGCCCTGCCGGACGTCACCGCGTTCCTGTCCCGCGAGAACCAGATCCGCGAGGTGGTCCAGTACGCCGCCGTCCTCGTACAGGCGGATGAGGAACAGATCAAGGAGTATCCCTTGATCGCTCTCGAGCGACAGGTCCAGGAATGGTTCGAAGAAGCCGAGACCCCGGTCCGGCTACGGGAGAAGGCGTTCCTGATCGCGCTGGCCGCCTTCGACAACGGACCGTACGCGCTGATCGCCGAGCTGAGCGACACCCTGTACAGCGCACTCCGGAGCACCGGCGACGAGACGTACCAAGAGCCGATCCCGGTCTTCGGCACGCACATCGCGAAACGCCTCCAAAGCGCGCGGGCTCGGCGTTACACCGCCGACGAGCAGACGGAGTGGGGGCCGGTCACGCAAACCAAAGCGGCCTTCAAGGATGACCGTGTCGCCCCGGTACTGCTCCGTGAAGTCTGGACCGGGCACCCGGCGGCCCGGCCCGCACTGATCAAGTGGCTCGACACCCTCGCCACCGACGGCCGCCCGTTCGTACGTACCCGGGCTGCCGCCACCGTGGCCGTCCTTGCCTTCACCGACCTTCCCTCGACCATGGCGTTGATCGTCGAACGCTGGGCGGGCGCGAAGGAGTCCCGGCGCCAGCTGACGGCGGTGAGCGCCCTCACCCTCGCCCACAGGATCGGTGCTCCGAACATCCCACAGATCATCGACGGCTGGAGCACCGACGACCAAGACCCCAAGCGTTGTTGGGTCGCCGTCCGCGCTTTAGGCCTGATCGGCCCCGAGCGCCCGTTGGAATCCCTCACCGCTCTGCGTGCGCAGGCCCGTCACCAGTACGAGAAGAAGCTGACGCAGTCCCGCACGGGGGCGGGCGACCAGCAGGTCACAGCCGAACTCCCGCAGTCTGTCGCCCTGCTGCTGCTCTCGCCGGCGGGCGGAACGGTGCTCACCGAGCTGCTACCCGCCCTCGACGGCCACCCCTCATCCCGCGCCCTTGCCCTGGAGGGCTTCCTCACCGCCTGCCAAAGGTTCGAACACGCTGCGTGCCCGCCCCTGCTCGACTGGGCCACTCGATCCCCTTCGGCCGCCGACGGTGTCGCCCGACTGCTGCGCGCCGCGGTCAATGACCGCACGACCAACGAGCGTGCCGAGAACGTGCTGCGCGGCTGGGTCCGGACCGCCGACAAGGACGCCGGTACCGCACGCGCCCTCATGCAGCTGCTTCCCTCACTAGCCGCTGGACCTCGCGACGCCGCGCGGCTGGACCACCTCCTCGACACCGTGTCCGGTATCGACGGACAGCCCAAACCAGCAGTCGCAGCCCAGCTCCGCGACTCGCTCGCGCACGTCTGACAGGAGGCCTGATCATGGACAACCCGCTGTCCCGCTCCGCCGACTGGGACCAGCAGGCGGACCGCCACACCCGGCTGGCCGACCCGGTCGTCACCGTTCGCCAGATAGGCGGTCTCGGCCTGCCCGGCAGAACTCCCACCCGGATCGATCACTCCCTCGTCTACACCACTCAGCGCGGCGGGTTCGAGGTCTTCCTTCCGCCCAACCGGCCCCGCCGACTCAGGCGGCGCTACACCGCGGTGTACGAGGTGGACATGGGTATTCACCCTGTACGGACCACCATGGCCTTGCCCAGCGCCAACGACGCCCACGAGTTCGAGGTGGGTGTGGAGTTCGACTGGCAGGTCTCCGATCCGGCCCAGTTCGTCCGCAGCGGTCACCGCGATGTGCCCCGTCTGCTGCTCGGCGAACTGGAACAGCTGGCGCGGCCCGTCACCCGGCGCTTCCACATCGCCGACAGCGCAGAAGCCGAGGCCGAGGTGCTGGCCGTCGTGCGGCATTGCAAGCCCCTGGGCGAAGAAGCCGGACTGCGCGTCCTGTGGACGGTACGGCTGCGCCGCGACGAGGACAACGTCGCCCACGCCCGGCGTCTCCAGGCCATCGATCACGCGGCCACCGAGGAGATCCGGACCGAGCGCTGGAGTGCCCGCTCCGACCAGGAGAAGGCAGCACGAGTCCACGCCCAGCACGAGCAGCGGCTGGAGCTCCAGGAGTACGAGGCCCGTCGGATCGCCTTTTACCGCGAGTACCTGATGCGGGGCGGCATCGACGCGTGGGCCATGCACCTGGCACAGCACCCGGAGGACTCCGCAAAGGCCCTGAGCCACCTGCGCCAAGAGCAGCGGGAACGGCTTCAGGCCCAGATGGCCCTGATCAAAGAGATGCTGACCAAGGCAGGCACGGAGCCCTTCGAGTTGGAGGGTCCGAGGCGACTCGCGATGGAGGCCTTCAGCGCCGTCTTCGGGCAGCACGTCCCGGCGGATCCTGTACCGACAGATCCGGACACCGGGGTGGATCCGGCCGCACCCGCGACCGTCCCCTCCACGACGCCCACTCCGGCTGCAACCCTCCCCACCTGGGAGCCGCCGCCCGTACCGCCCGTATCGGTCCCCACGCCGGACTCAGCCCGATGAACGACACCGAGGACGACGGCCCGGCCAATCAGGTCGCCACCCACCTTCTCACCGAGGTCCGTGTAGAGATCGCACGCGCCGACACCAAGGCTTCCCTGCTCGTCGGAGCCCTAGGCATGACCGCCGGGGGGCTGTGCGCCCAGCTCGCCGCCCACCGTTGGGAGCCTGCCTCGCTTTCCGCCTCCGCGCAGATCCTTTGGTGGTCAAGTGCCGTGGCCTTCGCCCTGGCCCTGGCCGCCTTGCTGCTCTCCGTCGTGCCCCGCTCCCTGCGCTCCGCCTGGCGGGGGGACACCCCTCTCTCCTACTTCGGCAACATCCACTCCGCCGTACAGCAGGGCCGTCTGTCCGAGGCCCTCTCCCACACCGGCCGCGACCCGGGCGCGGCACTTCGCGCGGCCTTGGCCGCGAACAGCCAGATCGCGGTCCGCAAACACCAGTGGATTCGGGCCGGCCTGCTGGCTTACGGCTCCGGTGTGGTGCTGCTCCCCGCTGCCCTGCTAGTCGGCTGACCACTTGCTCGTGGAGGCTCCGCATGGATGAAAAGGCCGCCCCGCCCGACGACCTCGACTACCGCAACACACCCGGCAACAGGATCACGTACCGGGCCCGCCAACGGGCTACCGACCGCACGACCTGGCTCCGGCTCGCACTTCTCCTGCCACCCTTCCTGCTCAGCCTCGCCCTCGTCCTCGTGGTGTCCCTGCTGCTCGAAGCATGGCTGGGCGTGCCGGCCTGGCTTCCGACCGGGCTGTGGACCGCTTCGGGCGGGCTCGCCTTCCACCGCCCAAGCGAGCGCTTCCTCGCCCGTCACCTGCTGCGCCTGCACCATCCGCTCGCCGCCGAACTGTCCGTATTGGCCCCGGTGTGGCGTGAGGTGACGGCCCGGGCCGGGGTGGACGGCAGCCGATACGAGCTGTGGATAGAGGAGAGCGACGAGTTGAACGCCCTTGCTGCGGCCGGCCACATCGTGGCCGTCACCAGGCGGGCGCTGGAGCAATTGCCCACTGCCCAGCTGGCCGCCGTGCTAGCCCACGAGCTGGGCCACCACGTGGGCGGCCACGCCTGGTCCGGGCTGCTCGGCTGGTGGTACGCCGCTCCCGGGCGGCTCGCCTGGAGGGGACTGGTTCGGGCAACGCCCCGGCTGATCCGCACGGCGCGGGGATTTTCCTACCCGGTCTGCGGCATCCTGGTCGCCCTCGCAGCCTGGCTGGTCTTCACCACCTTGACGGCGACCTACGGCCTGCCCCTGCTCCTGCTCTCGCTGCCCTATCTGACGGCGGCTGTGGGCCGCCGATCCGAACTGCGGGCCGATGCGCACGCCGCCCACCTCGGTTTCGCTCCCGTTCTCGCCCGTACGCTGCACGACCTGCTTGCCGAGCAATCAGCGGCACCCACGTCTGCGGATCGGCTCGGGCCGCTGTCCCGCCTCCTGTCCAGCCATCCCCACCACCGGACCCGCCTGCACCACCTACAGCCGTACCTGACCGGACGCGACCGCTAACGCCGCAGGGCGGCCACCCTCTCGGGTGACCGCCCTGCGGTTACTGCTTGGTTCCGACTCAGCCGTTGTACGGGCCGTAGTCGTAGTCCTCCAGCGGGACTGCCTGGCCGGAGCCGGTGCCGAAGGGCGAGTAGTCGATGTCGTCGTAACCGACGGCCGAGTACATCGCGGCCTTGGCTTCCTCGGTGGGCTCGACCCGGATGTTGCGGTAGCGGGACAGACCCGTACCGGCCGGGATGAGCTTACCGATGATGACGTTCTCCTTGAGGCCGATGAGGCTGTCGGACTTGGCGTTGATCGCCGCATCCGTCAGGACTCGGGTCGTCTCCTGGAAGGAGGCGGCCGACAGCCAGGATTCCGTCGCCAGCGAGGCCTTGGTGATACCCATCAGCTGCGGACGGCCGGAGGCGGGGTGACCGCCCTCGGTGACCACACGACGGTTCTCGGTCTCGAACTTCGAGCGCTCGACGAGCTCGCCCGGCAGGAGCTCCGCGTCGCCGGACTCGATGATCGTCACGCGGCGCAGCATCTGCCGGATGATGATCTCGATGTGCTTGTCGTGGATCGACACGCCCTGCGAGTTGTAGACCTTCTGGACTTCGCCGACCAGGTGGACCTGGACGGCACGCTGGCCGAGGATGCGCAGCACGTCGTGCGGGTTGGTGGCACCCATGGTGAGCTTCTGGCCCACCTCGACGTGGTCGCCCTCGTGCACGATGACCTTGGCGCGCTTGGAGATCGGGAACGCCGTCTCCTCGCTGCCGTCGTCGGGCGTGATGACGATCTTCTTCGTCTTCTCGGTCTCCTCGATCCGCACGCGGCCGGCGGCCTCGGAGATCGGGGCGACACCCTTCGGGGTACGGGCCTCGAAGAGCTCGACGACACGCGGCAGACCCTGCGTGATGTCGTCACCGGCCACACCACCGGTGTGGAAGGTACGCATCGTCAGCTGCGTACCGGGCTCACCGATGGACTGGGCGGCGATGATGCCGACCGCCTCACCGATGTCGACCAGCTTGCCGGTGGCCAGGGAGCGGCCGTAGCAGAAGGCACAGGTGCCGACCGCGGACTCGCAGGTCAGGACCGAGCGGGTCTTGACCTCCTCGACGCCGTTCGCGATGAGGGCGTCGATGAGCACGTCACCGAGGTCCACGTTCGCCGGCGCGATGACCTTGCCGTCGATGACGACGTCCTCGGCCAGCATGCGGGCGTACACGGAGGTCTCGACGTCGTCCGCCTTGCGGAGGACACCCGCCTCGTCCTTGACACCGATCTTGAGCTTGAGGCCGCGCTCGGTGCCGCAGTCCTCCTCGCGGATGATGACGTCCTGCGAGACGTCCACCAGACGACGGGTGAGGTAACCCGAGTCGGCGGTACGCAGGGCGGTGTCCGCCAGACCCTTACGGGCACCGTGCGTGGAGATGAAGTACTCCAGAACGGTGAGGCCCTCACGGAAGGACGCCTTGATCGGACGCGGGATGGTCTCGTTCTTCGCGTTCGACACCAGACCACGCATACCGGCGATCTGTCGCATCTGCATCATGTTTCCTCGGGCACCCGAGTCAACCATCATGAAGATGGGGTTCGTCTTGGGGAAGTTCGCGTTCATCGCCTCGGCAACCTCGTTGGTCGCCTTGGTCCAGATCGCGATGAGCTCCTGCGTGCGCTCGTCCTTGGTGATCAGACCGCGCTCGTACTGCTTCTGGACCTTCTCGTCCATCGCCTCGTAGCCCGCGACGATGGCCTTCTTGGCCTCGGGCACGACGACGTCGGAGATGGCCACGGTGACGCCCGAACGGGTCGCCCAGTGGAAGCCGGCCGCCTTCAGGTTGTCGAGCGTCGCCGCCACGATGACCTTGGGGTAGCGCTCCGCCAGGTCGTTGACGATCTCGGAGAGCTGCTTCTTGCCCACCGAGTAGTCGACGAACGGGTAGTCCTCGGGCAGCAGCTCGTTGAAGAGCGCGCGGCCCAGGGTGGTCTTCAGACGGAAGCTGTCGCCCGGCTGGAACTCCTGCTCGCCCTCTTCGGCGACCGGCGCGACCCAGCCGCGCGGCGGGATGGTGCCCACCGGGAAGCGGATGTCGACGGACGACTGGAGCGCGAGCTCGCCGGCGTCGAACGCCATGATCGCCTCGGCGGTGGAGCCGAACGCGCGGCCCTCGCCCTTGACGTCACGGAGCTCACCGTCGGTGGTCAGGAAGAACAGACCGAGGACCATGTCCTGGGTCGGCATCGTGACCGGACGGCCGTCGGCCGGCTTGAGGATGTTGTTCGAGGACAGCATCAGGATGCGGGCCTCGGCCTGCGCCTCCGCGGAGAGCGGCAGGTGCACGGCCATCTGGTCACCGTCGAAGTCCGCGTTGAACGCGGTGCAGACGAGCGGGTGGATCTGGATGGCCTTGCCTTCGACCAGCTGGGGCTCGAAGGCCTGGATGCCGAGGCGGTGCAGCGTGGGCGCACGGTTCAGGAGGACCGGGTGCTCGGCGATGACCTCTTCGAGGACGTCGTAGACGACCGTGCGGCCGCGCTCGACCATGCGCTTCGCCGACTTGATGTTCTGCGCGTGGTTCAGGTCGACCAGGCGCTTCATCACGAACGGCTTGAAGAGCTCCAGCGCCATGGCCTTGGGCAGACCACACTGGTGCAGCTTCAGCTGCGGACCGACGACGATCACGGAACGCGCGGAGTAGTCCACGCGCTTGCCGAGGAGGTTCTGACGGAATCGACCCTGCTTGCCCTTGAGCATGTCGCTCAGGGACTTCAGCGGACGGTTACCGGGACCGGTCACCGGACGACCACGACGACCGTTGTCGAAGAGGGCGTCGACGGCCTCCTGGAGCATGCGCTTCTCGTTGTTCACGATGATCTCGGGGGCACCGAGGTCGAGAAGGCGCTTCAGGCGGTTGTTGCGGTTGATCACGCGGCGGTACAGGTCGTTCAGGTCGGAGGTCGCGAAGCGGCCACCGTCCAGCTGCACCATCGGACGCAGGTCCGGCGGGATCACCGGCACGCAGTCCAGAACCATGCCCTTGGGGCTGTTGCTGGTCTGCAGGAACGCGGAGACGACCTTGAGGCGCTTGAGCGCACGGGTCTTCTTCTGGCCCTTGCCGGTACGGATGATCTCGCGGAGGCGCTCGGCCTCTTCCTCGAGGTCGAAGGACTCCAGGCGCTTCTGCAGCGCCGCGGCACCCATCGAGCCGTCGAAGTACGTGCCGAAGCGGTCACGCAGCTCGCGGTAGAGCAGCTCGTCGCCCTCGAGGTCCTGGACCTTGAGGTTCTTGAAGCGGTTCCACACCTCGTCGAGGCGGTCGATCTCGCGCTGGGCGCGGTCACGGAGCTGCTTCATCTCGCGCTCGGCGCCTTCGCGCACCTTGCGGCGCACGTCGGCCTTCGCGCCCTCGGCCTCGAGCTCGGCCAGGTCGGTCTCGAGCTTCTTGGCACGGCCTTCGAGGTCCGAGTCGCGTCGGTTCTCGATCTGCTGGCGCTCGACGGAGACGTGGGCCTCCAGCGACGGGAGGTCGCGGGTGCGGCGCTCGTCGTCCACGAACGTGATCATGTACGCGGCGAAGTAGATGACCTTTTCGAGGTCCTTCGGCGCGAGGTCCAGCAGGTATCCGAGGCGCGACGGGACGCCCTTGAAGTACCAGATGTGGGTGACGGGAGCGGCAAGCTCGATGTGGCCCATCCGCTCACGACGCACCTTGGCGCGCGTGACCTCGACGCCACAGCGCTCACAGATGATGCCCTTGAAGCGGACACGCTTGTACTTGCCGCAGTAGCACTCCCAGTCCCGGGTCGGACCGAAGATCTTCTCGCAGAAGAGTCCGTCCTTCTCGGGCTTGAGGGTGCGGTAGTTGATGGTCTCCGGCTTCTTGACCTCGCCGTGCGACCAGGTTCGGATGTCGTCCGCGGTGGCAAGGCCGATCCGCAGCTCGTCGAAGAAGTTGACGTCGAGCACTGTGCGTCAATCCCTCTTTCGGGGTCGAGTCTCAATCATGGTCTGAACGGTCCCGGGGATGACGGGGGGCTCTTGAGCGAGCCCCCCGTCAGGCCCGTCAGACCTCTTCGACGCTGCTCGGCTCGCGCCGGGACAGGTCGATACCGAGCTCCTCCGCCGCGCGGAAGACGTCCTCGTCGGTGTCGCGCATCTCGATGGACATGCCGTCCGAGGACAGCACCTCCACGTTGAGGCAGAGCGACTGCATTTCCTTGATGAGCACCTTGAAGGACTCGGGAATGCCCGGCTCGGGGATGTTCTCGCCCTTGACGATGGCCTCGTAGACCTTCACGCGGCCGGTGACGTCGTCGGACTTGATGGTCAGCAGCTCCTGGAGGGCGTACGCGGCGCCATAAGCCTCGAGCGCCCACACCTCCATCTCACCGAAGCGCTGGCCACCGAACTGTGCCTTACCACCCAGCGGCTGCTGCGTGATCATCGAGTACGGACCGGTCGACCGGGCGTGGAGCTTGTCGTCGACCAGGTGGTGGAGCTTGAGGATGTACATGTACCCGATGGAGATCGGGTCCGGGAACGGCTCGCCGGAGCGGCCGTCGAACAGACGCGCCTTGCCGGACGGGAGGACCAGGCGGTCGCCGTCGCGGTTCGGGATCGTGTGCTCGAACAGGCCGGCGAGCTCGTCCTCGCGGGCACCGTCGAACACCGGGGTGGCGACATTGGTGCCGGGCTCGACGCGGTCGGCGCCGATTGCCTTCAGGCGCTCGGCCCACTCCTCGCCGAGACCCGAGACGTCCCAGCCGCGGCTGGCGAGCCAGCCGAGGTGGATCTCCAGGACCTGTCCCGGGTTCATTCGGGACGGGACACCCAGGGGGTTCAGGATGATGTCGACCGGCGTGCCGTCCTCAAGGAAGGGCATGTCCTCGATCGGAAGGATCTTGGAGATGACACCCTTGTTGCCGTGACGGCCGGCCAGCTTGTCACCGTCGGTGATCTTGCGCTTCTGGGCGACGTAGACGCGGACCAGCTGGTTCACGCCCGGAGGAAGCTCGTCGCCCTCCTCGCGGTCGAAGACGCGGACGCCGATGACCTTGCCGATCTCACCGTGAGGGACCTTGAGCGAGGTGTCACGCACCTCGCGGGCCTTCTCACCGAAGATCGCGCGGAGCAGACGCTCCTCCGGGGTCAGCTCGGTCTCGCCCTTGGGCGTGACCTTGCCGACCAGGATGTCGCCGGCGACGACGTCCGCACCGATGCGGATGATGCCGCGCTCGTCGAGGTCGGCGAGGACCTCTTCGGAGACGTTCGGGATGTCCCGGGTGATCTCCTCGGGGCCCAGCTTGGTGTCACGGGCGTCGACCTCGTGCTCCTCGATGTGGATCGAGGAGAGGACGTCGTCCTGCACGAGGCGCTGCGACAGGATGATCGCGTCCTCGTAGTTGTGACCTTCCCAGGGCATGAACGCGACGAGCAGGTTCTTGCCGAGGGCCATTTCGCCCTCTTCGGTCGCGGGACCGTCGGCGAGGACCTGCGCCTCGATGATGCGGTCACCCTCGTTGACGATGACCTTCTGGTTGACCGAGGTGCCCTGGTTCGAGCGGGAGAACTTGGCGACGCGGTACGTGGTGTACGTGCCGTCGTCGTTGGCGACGGTGATGTAGTCGGCCGAGACCTCCTGGACGACACCGTCCTTCTCCGCCTTGATCGAGTCACCGGCGTCGACCGCACAGCGGTACTCCATGCCGGTGCCGACGAGCGGCGCCTCCGCCTTGATGAGCGGAACGGCCTGGCGCATCATGTTCGCGCCCATGAGGGCGCGGTTGGCGTCGTCGTGCTCGAGGAAGGGGATCATCGCGGTCGCGACGGACACCATCTGGCGCGGGGAGACGTCCATGTAGTCGACGTCGTCACCGGCGATGTAGTCGATCTCGCCACCACGACGGCGGACCAGTACGCGGTTCTCGGTGAAGCGCATCTCGTCGTTCAGGCCGGCGTTGGCCTGGGCGATGACGAAGCGGTCTTCCTCGTCGGCCGTCAGGTAGTCGACGTCGTCGGTGACGACACCGTCGACGACCTTGCGGTACGGGGTCTCGACGAAACCGAACGCGTTGACGCGGCCGTAGGACGCGAGCGAGCCGATCAGACCGATGTTCGGGCCTTCGGGGGTCTCGATCGGGCACATGCGGCCGTAGTGCGACGGGTGGACGTCTCGGACCTCGAAGCCGGCCCGCTCACGGGACAGACCACCGGGGCCCAGCGCCGACAGGCGGCGCTTGTGGGTCAGGCCCGACAGCGGGTTGTTCTGGTCCATGAACTGCGACAGCTGGCTGGTGCCGAAGAACTCCTTGATGGAGGCGACGACCGGCCGGATGTTGATCAGGGTCTGCGGCGTGATCGCCTCGACGTCCTGCGTGGTCATCCGCTCGCGGACGACGCGCTCCATACGAGCCAGACCCGTGCGGACCTGGTTCTGGATGAGCTCGCCGACGTTGCGCAGACGACGGTTGCCGAAGTGGTCGATGTCGTCGGTCTCGACGACGATCGAACGGCCGGACTCGCCGGTCGTCTCGGTCTCACCCGCGTGCAGCTTGACCAGGTACTTGATCGTCGCGATCACGTCGTCGGTGGTGAGCACACCGGCGTCGAGCGGCTCGTCGGCGCCGAGCTTCTTGTTCACCTTGTAGCGGCCGACCTTGGCGAGGTCGTAGCGCTTCGGGTTGAAGTAGAGGTTCTCGAGCAGCGTCTGAGCGGCCTCGCGGGTCGGCGGCTCGCCCGGACGCAGCTTGCGGTAGATGTCGAGCAGCGCGTCGTCCTGGCCCTGGGTGTGGTCCTTCTCCAGGGTGGCGCGCATGGACTCGTACTCGCCGAACTCCTCGAGGATCTGCTCGGTGGTCCAGCCGAGAGCCTTCAGGAGGACGGTGACGGACTGCTTGCGCTTGCGGTCGATGCGGACACCGACCATGTCGCGCTTGTCGACCTCCATCTCCAGCCAGGCACCCCGGGACGGGATGATCTTCGCGGAGAAGATGTCCTTGTCGGACGTCTTGTCGATGGAGGAGTCGAAGTAGACACCGGGGGAACGGACGAGCTGCGACACGACGACACGCTCGGTGCCGTTGATGACGAAGGTGCCCTTGTTGGTCATGAGCGGGAAGTCGCCCATGAAGACCGTCTGAGACTTGATCTCTCCGGTCTCGTTGTTCGTGAACTCGGCAGTGACGAACAGCGGAGCCGCGTACGTGAAGTCGCGCTCCTTGCACTCGTCGACGGAGTTCTTCGCCGGCTCGAAACGGTGGTCGCGGAAGGTCAGCGACATCGACCCGGAGAAGTCCTCGATCGGCGAGATCTCCTCGAAGATCTCTTCCAGACCGGACTTGGTGGGGACGTCCTGTCCACTCTCAAGCGCCGACTCGACGCGAGACTTCCAGGCGGCGTTGCCGAGCAGCCAGTCAAAGCTCTCGGTCTGCAGCGCCAGGAGGTTCGGAACCTCGAGGGGCTCCTTGATCTTTGCAAAGGAGATGCGCAGCGGGGCGGTGCTGGCACCGTTGTTCGTATTGGTCGAGGCGTTGCGCGAGGCGGCCAAGAGGGGGTCCTTCCGAGGGCTCGGACTCACTACGCGCGTACCGGTCCCAGCCGACACAGAAGACGGGCGCTCCCGATCCGGCGAAAACGCCAGGTCAGGGACGATCAATCAGTGTGCTCAAGCGTGGGCATGCCCCTGGCGACGGGCAGGGGGCAGCTAACAGGCAGCGCAAAGGGTCAGTGTAGCCACTTGGCTCACTGATGTCCAGACCAGGTTTCCGGAAACCGGCAACAGGCCTTCCCCATGTTGTTTCGAACCAACCCTGCGTCCCACGGCGCGGCTCTCGTACACAGAGCGCGTATCAGTACTGCCCTCTTCGTAACCGATCCATGCCTGGCTTCTCGGACCGAACCGGCCGAGTCGGCGACGGGACTGAGAATTGCGCGCCGCCAGCCGTTCGTCAAGGCCCCGTGCTCCGAGCGGATCATCTTCGGACCCAGCTTCGAGGCAACGAAGATCACCCTACTCCCCAACGAGACCAGGGCAAGTCAGGCACTGCGGGTACGCCAAAGGGCGACCACCCTTACGGGTGATCGCCCTTGGCTGAGGCCGTCAGACGGCCTCAGAGGTGTTACTTGACCTCGACAGCCGCGCCGGCAGCCTTGAGGGACTCGGCGGCCTTCTCAGCGGCCTCCTTGGCGACCTTCTCGAGGACCGGCTTCGGGGCGCCGTCGACGAGGTCCTTGGCCTCCTTCAGACCCAGGGAGGTCAGCTCGCGCACGACCTTGATGACCTGGATCTTCTTGTCGCCGGCACCGGTGAGGATGACGTCGAACTCGTCCTGCTCCTCAGCGGCCTCGGCCACGGCGCCCGGGCCCGCGGGACCGGCAACGGCGACGGCCGCGGCGGCGGTGACGTCGAACTTCTCCTCGAACGCCTTCACGAACTCGGAGAGCTCGATGAGGGTGAGCTCCTCGAACTGGGCGAGGAGTTCGTCCTGGGTGAGCTTCGCCATGATGGGCGATCCTTCCACTAAATCGGCAGGTGCCGGATGTATAGAGAGGCGGGCGTAACGGCCCGCTACGACCCACGCACTAGGCGGCGTGGATCAGTGCGCGAGCCGAATTACTCGGCACCGCCCTGCTCGGCGAGCTTGACGCGAAGCGCTTCCGCAGTGCGGACGAACTTCGACGGCAGCGCCTGGAAGAGCGAGGCAGCCTGGGACTGCTTGCCCTTGAACGCGCCGGCCAGCTTGCTGAGCAGAACCTCGCGGGACTCGAGGTCCGCAAGCTTCTTGATGTCATCGGCGGAGAGCGCCTTACCATCAAGGACACCCGCCTTGATGATCAGGTTGGGGTTTTCCTTGGCGAAGTCACGCAGGCTCTTCGCCGACTCCACCGGGTCACCGGTGATGAAGGCGACCGCGGTCGGACCAGCGAAGTGCTCGTCCAGCGCGGTGATCCCGGCCTGGTTGGCCGCAATCTTGGTCAGCGTGTTCTTCACCACGGCGTACTGGGCGTTCTCACCGAGCGAGCGACGCAGCGTCTTGAGCTGCGCGACGGTGAGACCCCGGTACTCGGTCAGCACGGCGGCGTTCGAGCTCTGGAACTGGTCCGTGAGCTCGGCTACCGCGGCAGCCTTGTCGGGCCTTGCCATAGAGCGTCGGCCTCCTTCCGGGTGATGAGGACCGCTCAGAAGGGGCTGAAAAATACGAAACGCCCCGGCGCATGCGCACGGGGCGTGGCTCAACCAGGTAAACCCGGGAACCTTCCACGAACACCTGCGCAGGACGTCCGCATTCAGCGGATCCTTCGGCCACCGCCCTCTTTCGAGCACGGCAACGACCAGCGGTCTTTGGCTTCTGGTGAAGAGTACGTGAAGGGGTCCAGCCGAGGCAAATCGCCCCGGAGGGCCCTCCCGGGGAGACCCCGGGAGGGCCCCCGGAACGACCCGCGAAGCCCTCAGGAACGCTTCAGCCCGCCCAGCCCGGGGTGTTTCATCTTGTTCTCCCCCATGGGTGGATCTTCGTACTGGTGCAACGGTGGAACGTGTGTGCGGGGCGGGGGTGGTCAGGCCCCCGCGCCCTCCTGGCCGAGCTTTCCGAGCATCGCGAAGAGGTCGAAGGTCTCGCCCTCCGGCGGGGTCTGGACGGTGGTGCCGGAGCCGTAGTCCGAGTAGGAGGCCTCGATGTCCATCCGCCCCTGCGCGGTCCCGATGCCGACCTTCATGCGGGCCGGGTAACCGTCCCCGTTGACCCACACGTCCATGTCGTAGCCCTTGATGCCGGCCTTCTTCATGGCCTCGGCGAGCTGCTTGCGGTCGGTCTCGGTCAGGGCCGCGGAGGACTCGTTCGCGGCGAGCATCTCGTCGAGCGTCACGGTGCCCTTGTAGTGCTCGGTGTCCTTGCCCTCGACCTTCTCGGAGCCGACGCGCTCCACGTTCGGGGAGCTGAGCAGGAGGGCGAGCTGCTTGGCCGGGTCCTGGTTCTGTTCCGCGCCGCTCAGACCGGTGAGCTTGGAGAGGGCCCCGGCGTCGCCCGCGGCCTCGGCGGCCGCGCGGAGGTCCATCTTCATCCAGCGCTTGCCGTCCATGCCCGAGGCCATCGCCGAGCCGGGCGGTATCTCCACGTACGTGGCGTCGTTCGCCGTGATCACGCGCATGGACTCGCCGCCGGCGCCCGGTACGACCGAGCCCTTCATGGTGATGTCCATGACCTGCGGATTCCAGCCCTGGACACCGGTCATCTCCACGGTGCCGCCCGCGCCGAGCGACGCGGGCACGGTCATCGTCATCCGCACCTTCGCCGACTTCGCGGCGGAGGTCTTCTCGTACGCCGCGTTGAGCGCCTTGACGGTCTTCTGGCCCGAGCTCTCCTTCGCGCCGTCCTCGCACCCCGTGGCGGCCCCCGCCACCAGCAGTACGGCGGCCAGCGCGGCCCCGATGTTCCTCTTCCGGTTCGCGGTCACGGAGGTCCCCACCCCTTTTGATCGGTCGTCAGTTCGGAACGACCCTACGCGGCCCCCTGCCGCCGGCGCGCGGACATTCCCCGCCCCGGGGGACACATGTGACCACCACCACGGAAAACGGGCCCCCCGCTCCCGGTGAGGGGAGCGAGGGGCCCGTTCAGCCACTCTGGGAGTGGATCAGGCGAGGCCTGATCAGACCGCGGCCGGGTCTTCCTCGACGAGGAGGTTCCGGGTGCGGTTCGAGTCCAGGGCGATGCCGGGACCCATGGTGGTGCTCAGGGCGGCCTTCTTGATGTAGCGGCCCTTCGCGGCGGACGGCTTCAGACGGATGATCTCGTCCAGGGCCGCCGCGTAGTTCTCGACCAGCTGCTCATCGGTGAAGGAGACCTTGCCGATGATGAAGTGCAGGTTCGAGTGCTTGTCGACGCGGAACTCGATCTTGCCACCCTTGATCTCGGTGACAGCCTTGGCGACGTCCATCGTGACGGTGCCGGTCTTCGGGTTCGGCATGAGGCCACGGGGACCGAGCACGCGGCCGAGGCGGCCGACCTTGCCCATGAGGTCCGGGGTGGCCACGACGGCGTCGAACTCGTTCAGGCGGTTGCCCTTGGCGATCTCGTTGATCAGCTCGTCGTCGCCGACAATGTCGGCGCCGGCGGCTTCCGCGGCCGCTGCACGGTCACCGGTCGCGAAGACCAGGACCCGGGCGGTCTTGCCGGTGCCGTGCGGGAGGTTCACGGTGCCGCGGACCATCTGGTCGGCCTTGCGCGGGTCGACACCCAGGCGGAAGGCGATCTCGACGGTGCTGTCGAACTTGGTCGCGGAGGTCTCCTTGGCGAGACGGACGGCCTCGAGCGGGGCGTAGAGCTTGTCCCGGTCGACCTTGGCGTCCGCAGCGCGGAGAGTCTTGCTGCGCTTCACTTCTGCTCCTGTGTTGTGACTTCAGGCGTGGAGTCGTGGTGCGGACCAGCGCTTGGTCCTACCACTGTCGTGCTGGGGTGGCTGGATCAGCCTTCGACCGTGATGCCCATCGAACGCGCGGTGCCGGCGATGATCTTCTCGGCGGCGTCGATGTCGTTCGCGTTGAGGTCGGGCATCTTGATCGTGGCGATCTCGCGGACCTGGTCACGCGTGAGCTTCGCGACCTTGGTCTTGTGCGGCTCGCCGGAGCCCTTCTCCACTCCCGCGCTCTTCAGGATGAGGCGCGCGGCCGGCGGAGTCTTGGTGATGAAGGTGAAGGAACGGTCCTCGTAGACCGTGATCTCCACCGGCACGACCATGCCACGCTGCGACTCGGTCGCGGCGTTGTAGGCCTTGCAGAACTCCATGATGTTGACGCCGTGCTGACCGAGCGCGGGGCCGACCGGCGGAGCCGGGTTGGCCGCACCGGCCTTGATCTGGAGCTTGATAAGCCCCGTGATCTTCTTCTTCTTGGGAGGCATTGCTCTCTCCGGGTCCTAGTGAGAGTTTTCAGCCGCCAACCGGTCATCCGGATGGAGGCATACCGCACCACGATAACGGGTACAGGCGCGGGGCTAAAAACCGAGCAGGTCAGACCACCCTTTACGGGGCGATCTGACCTGCTTCGGAAGCGTCGCTCAGAAGATCTGGATCAGTTCTTCTGGATCTGGTCGAAGCTCAGCTCGACCGGGGTCTCGCGGCCGAAGATCTCCACGAGGCCCTTGACCTTCTTCGAGTCGGGGTTGATCTCGTTGATGGTCGCCTGGAGCGTCGCGAACGGGCCGTCGGTGACGGTGACCGAGTCGCCGACCTCGAAGTCGAGGACCTCGATGGTGCGCTTGACGGCGGGAGCCGGCAGACCGGCGGCCTCGGCGGCGGCCTTGTCGGCCTTCTCCTTGGCCTCCGGCGCGAGCATCTTGACGATCTCGTCCAGGGTCAGCGGGTACGGGTCGTACGCGTTGCCCACGAAGCCGGTGACACCGGGGGTGTTGCGGACGACGCCCCAGGACTCGTTCGTCAGATCCATGCGGACGAGAACGTAACCGGGCAGCTTGTTCTGCCGGACGTTCTTGCGCTCGCCGTTCTTGATCTGGACGATCTCTTCCTCGGGCACCTCGGCCTGGTAGATGAACTCCTCGACGTTCAGCGAGACGGCACGCTGCTCCAGGTTCGCCTTCACGCGCTTCTCGTAGCCCGCGTAGGTGTGGATCACGTACCACTCGCCGGGGAGCAGGCGCAGTTCGTCGCGCAGGGCCTGGATGGGGTCGACGGGCTCGGCGGGCTCGACCGGGGCGGCCTCTTCGGCCTCCTCGCCGGTCTCGTCCGCGGCCTCGACGTCACCCTCGTCCTCGGCGGACTCGTCGTCCTCGGAGTCGGCGGACTCTTCGACCTCGGCGTCGTCCTCAGCCTCGGCGTCGACCTCGTCCTCGACGTGCAGCGCGGCTTCTTCGGCGGCGGTGCCCGCGTCGGCGTCGGCGAGCTCGGCCTCGTCGGGGTCCACGGCGTCGGCACCCTCGACGATGTCGAGCTGGTCCTCAACGGACTCGACGGACTCGACGGACTCGTCGCTCACGTTCAGGTTCGGGTCAGACACGGTGGCTGCTTCTTCCTGGATACAAAAGGTGGTGGAACATGCGAAAACGGGCGGCACCCATCAAGGCGCCGCCCTCCGCGGGGATCAGCCGAAGACGAACTTGATGGCTTCCTGGAACCCATAGTCAATCACGGTCACCAGACCGATCATGATGACGACGAAGACAATCACCACGGTGGTGTACGTCGTGAGCTGGTTTCGGGTGGGCCAGACGACCTTGCGGAGCTCCGCGACGATCTGGCGGTAGAACAGCGCGAGCCGGCCGAGAGGGCCCTTCTTGCCGCGCTTGCCGCCCTTGCGGGCCTTCTTCTCGCGAGTGTCGTCCTCGGCGTCAGGCATGTCGATGGAGCCCAGGGCGTCCGTCATGTCTCTCACCTGAATCCGGGTCGTGGCCGTAGCCGCGCCCGGTTGCGCCGCACGGCGTTGCATCGAAGTACGTACCTGCGCACACATCCGAGAAGGAGTGTGAAGCAGGGCCGGAGGGACTCGAACCCCCAACCGCTGGTTTTGGAGACCAGTGCTCTACCAATTGAGCTACGACCCTTTGCGTTCCCCAACCTACCGCATCCGAGCGAGTGCACGGAGTGCTCGCGCTCTGGGCGGCTGGTGAGGACCAACGACAGGTGAGTGTACGTGGTCCAGGCCCTGACGTCGAACAGAAGAGATCCGGATGTGCTCCGTCCGGTACCTGAAACGGTGTGCGGGCCTTCTGGACCGTCTGGGACGATTGGCCGCATGACCTCTGCAACGCCTTCCTCCGAGCGCCGGGTGTCCGCCCGTATCGGCGCCATTTCCGAGTCCGCCACCCTCGCCGTCGACGCCAAGGCCAAGGCCCTCAAGGCCGCCGGGCGTCCGGTGATCGGCTTCGGTGCGGGCGAGCCCGACTTCCCGACCCCGGACTACATCGTCGAGGCCGCGGTCGAGGCCTGCCGCAACCCGAAGTACCACCGCTACACGCCGGCCGGCGGCCTGCCCGAGCTGAAGGCCGCCATCGCCGCGAAGACGCTGCGCGACTCCGGCTACAAGGTGGACGCGTCCCAGGTCCTGGTGACCAACGGCGGCAAGCAGGCCATCTACGAGGCGTTCGCGGCCATCCTCGACCCGGGTGACGAGGTCATCGTCCCGGCCCCGTACTGGACCACCTACCCGGAGTCGATCCGCCTCGCGGGCGGCGTCCCGGTCGAGGTCGTCGCCGACGAGACCACCGGCTACCGGGTCTCCGTCGAGCAGCTGGAGGCGGCGCGCACCGAGCGCACCAAGGTCGTCCTCTTCGTCTCCCCGTCCAACCCGACCGGCGCCGTCTACAGCGAGGCCGACGCCGAGGCCATCGGCCGCTGGGCCGCGGACAAGGGCCTGTGGGTCCTGACCGACGAGATCTACGAGCACCTGGTCTACGGCGACGCCAAGTTCGTCTCGCTCCCGGCGATCGTCCCCGAGCTCGCCGACAAGTGCATCGTCGTCAACGGCGTCGCCAAGACGTACGCGATGACCGGCTGGCGCGTGGGCTGGATCGTCGGCCCGAAGGACGTCGTCAAGGCCGCGACCAACCTCCAGTCGCACGCCACCTCCAACGTCTCCAACGTGGCCCAGGTCGCGGCGCTCGCCGCCGTCTCCGGCAACCTGGACGCCGTCCACGAGATGCGCACCGCCTTCGACCGCCGCCGCCAGACCATCGTGCGGATGCTGAACGAGATCGAGGGCGTCTTCTGCCCCACCCCCGAGGGCGCGTTCTACGCGTACCCGTCGGTCAAGGACCTGCTCGGCAAGGAGATCCGCGGCAAGCGCCCGCAGACCTCGGTCGAGCTCGCCGCGCTGATCCTGGACGAGGCCGAGGTCGCGGTCGTCCCCGGCGAGGCCTTCGGCACCCCCGGCTACCTCCGCCTGTCGTACGCACTGGGCGACGAGGACCTGGTCGAGGGCGTGTCCCGGCTCCAGAAGCTCCTCGCCGAGGCCAAGGCCTAGTCCTAGCCCTCCGGCAGCTCCGGGTCCTCCGGCAGCTCCGGCACCCCTGAGCGGCGGTTCCCCACCCGGGAGCCGCCGCTCGGGCGTTTCACGGCCCCGCGCCCGTCACGGCCCCGCGCCTCCGACAGCTCATATTTACGTTCGGGCAAGGTCCCGTTCAGGGAAAGCGGCTGCCGATCGGGTGACGAGTACGGCAGGATCACCAGATGGAGCACGTACGCGATCTCACGCTTCTGCCGAAAGCCCACCTCCACCTGCACTTCACCGGGTCGATGCGACCGTCGACCCTGCTGGAACTCGCCGACAAGTACGGCGTCCGGCTGCCCGAGGCCCTGACCGGCGGCGAGCCCCCCAAGCTGCGGGCCACCGACGAACGGGGCTGGTTCCGCTTCCAGCGGCTCTACGACACCGCCCGGTCCTGCCTGCGCGAGCCCGACGACATCCGCCGGCTGGTCCGCGAGGCCGCCGAGGAGGACGTCCGCGACGGCAGCGGCTGGCTGGAGATCCAGGTCGACCCCACCTCCTACGCACCCCTGCTGGGCGGCATGATCCCCGCCGTCGAGATCATCCTCGACGCCGTGGACGCGGCCTCCCGGGAGACCGGGCTCGGCATGCGGGTCGTCATCGCCGCCAACCGCATGAAGCACCCCCTCGACGCCCGCACCCTCGCCCGCCTCGCCGTCCGCTACGCCGACCGAGGCATCGTCGGCTTCGGGCTCTCCAACGACGAACGCCGCGGCATGGCCCGCGACTTCGACCGGGCCTTCGCCATCGCCCGCGACGGCGGCCTCCTCGCGGCCCCGCACGGCGGCGAACTCAGCGGCCCGTCCTCCGTCCGCGACTGCCTCGACGACCTCCACGCCTCCCGCATCGGCCACGGCGTACGGGCCGCCGAGGACCCGCGGCTGCTCAAGCGGCTCGCCGACCGCCAGATCACCTGCGAGGTCTGCCCCGCCTCCAACGTGGCCCTCGGCGTGTACGAGCGGCCCGAGGACGTCCCGCTGCGCACCCTCTTCGAGGCCGGCGTACCGCTGGCCCTGGGCGCGGACGACCCGCTGCTCTTCGGGTCCCGGCTCGCGGCCCAGTACGAGATCGCCCGCCGCCACCACGGGTTCACGGACGCGGAGCTGGCCGAACTGGCCCGCCAGTCGGTCCGCGGTTCGGCGGCGCCGGACGACGTACAGGCCAAGCTGCTGGACGGGATCGACCACTGGCTCAGCGGGTGAGCCGCAGGTCCCCCTCGTAGCAGTCGGCGCGCACCCGGTGGCCGCCCGGGAAGCCGATCTCCAGGTGGGTGCGGCCCCGTGCGGGCAGCGCGAACTCGGCGACCGAGGCGATGGTCTGGCCGACGTGGCGCAGGAACGGGTGCTCGCCGAGGTCCTCACCGACCTCGACGCGGCCCCACTCCCCCATGTCGTAGGGCTCGTGGGGGGCGGCGGACTCGACGATGAGGCAGTGGTCCGACCCGGTGGTGATCCGCGTGGAGTCGCCGACGCTGTCGATCAGCCACACGTCGAGCGGCGCCTCGGAGCGTTCGCCTTCGCAGACGTGCCAGGACGCGACGACCCTGCAGATCTCGCGTCCCACCAGGCGCGTCGGGTCCGTACCGGCCCCGTGCAGGGGGCAGTGCATGTCAGATGCGAACGCCGACCGTCACCGGCTCGTTCACGAGCGTGACGCCGAAGGCCTCGTGGACGCCCGCGACGACCTCGCGGGCCAGGACGAGGAGGTCCTCGGTGGTGGCCTGGCCGCGGTTGGTGAGGGCCAGGGTGTGCTTGGTGGAGATCCGGGCGGGGCCGGTGCCGTAGCCCTTGGTGAAGCCGGCCTTGTCGATCAGCCAGGCCGCGCTGGTCTTCGTACGGCCCTCGCCCGCGGGGTAGGCGGGCGGGGTGGTGTCCGGGCCGAGGCGGTCCTGGGCGCGGGCGAGGAAGGCGGCGTAGGCCTCGTCGGTCAGGATCGGGTTGTGGAAGAAGGAGCCGGCCGACCAGGTGTCGTGGTCGGCCGGGTCGAGGACCATGCCCTTGCCCGCGCGCAGCCGCAGGACGGTCTCGCGGGCGGCGGCGGCCGGGACCCGGTCGCCGGCCTCGACGCCGAGGGCGCGGGCCGTCTCGGGGTACTTGATCGGGGCGGAGAGGCCGCCCGCGTCCTCCAGGGCGAAGCGCACGCGCAGGACGACGTACCGGTCGGGCTGGTCCTTGAAGGTGCTGTTGCGGTACCGGAAGCCGCACTCGGCGGCGGTCAGGGTGACCGTTTCGCCGCTGGTGCGGTCGTAGGCGACGACCTCGGTGATGGTGTCGCAGACTTCCTGCCCGTACGCGCCGACGTTCTGGATCGGAGTGGCGCCGGCCGAGCCGGGGATGCCGGCGAGGCATTCGATGCCCGCGAGGCCCGCCTCGACGGTACGGGCGACGGCGTCGCTCCAGTTCTCGCCGGCGGCCAGTTCCAGGCGGGTGCCGTCGAGGGCGTACCCGGTCGTCGCGATGCGCAGGGCGGTGCCGTCGAAGCCCTCGTCGCCGATGACCAGGTTGCTGCCACCGCCGATGACCAGCAGCGGAGTGCCGGCGGCGTCCGCCGCGCGGACGGCGTCGACGACCTCGGCGTCGGTGGTCGCGGTGACCAGCCGGGCCGCGGGGCCGCCGAGGCGGAAGGTGGTCAGCGGGGCGAGGGGGGCGTCGTGGAGTTCCTGCACGTGGACAAGAGTACGGTCCGCCCCCCTCGCATCCCGGCGGGGCACCTCAGTGGGCCTGCTCGCGCTCGGCCAGACGGCGCTCGGCCTCGGCCCAGGTGAGGGGGAGTTCCGAGGCGCGCACGCTCCAGAAGGTGAACTCGGATTCCTTCATGTGGGCGGCTGCGGCGCGGGAGCTGGAGCGGTGCGGCTCGCTGCCCGCGAAGCGGTAGAGGGCGTCCCGGTCCTCCCAGGCGGAGAGGGTGAGGAAGGTGCGGCGCAGGACCCGCGCCCGGAGGGCGACGCCGTGCGCGCCGGGAGCCTTGCGGATCTGCGCGATGATCCCGGGCGCCTTGAGGAAGAACTTGAAGGCTCCGAGGAGGGTGACGGTCTCGAAGCGGGAGGCCATGACGTAGACCTCGGCGTCGGGGGCGGGCTGGACGGGCGTGGACCAGGGGATGTCGGGCATGACGGGCGCTCCTTCGCGATGAGTCGTACGGAACTTCGTGCGCGGGCGGTGCTGCGGTCCCCCCGGCCGCGCCCGAGCGCGGCCCCGGCCGGCGAGCGGGGCCGGTGGGGTGGGGACCGGTGTGCCGGGGGGCTCAGCCGGAGACGGGCACCTTCCGGACGGCGGCCGCCTCGGACCCGGTCCCGGACCCGGCCCCGGGCTCCGGCGCGGGCCGCGGGCGGCTGCCCTTGCGCGGCACGAGCAGTGCGAACCCGGCGGCGAGGGCGACGGCGACGGCCCCGATCCACAGGGCGGGGACGGTCCCGTCGGTGAAGGCCTGCGGGGTCTCGTAGCCGCCCTGGGCGGAGAAGACGGAGGCGAGCACGGCCACTCCGAGGGCGCCGCCGACCTCGCGGAGGGCGTTGTTGGTGCCGGAGGCCTTGCCCTGGTCGGCGGGGCGCACGGTGGACATGAGCACGTTGGCGGCCGGGGCGAAGTAGAGGGCCATGCCGATCCCGCTCAGGATCAGGGCCGGCAGCTGGGCGGCGTAGGAGACGTCCGTGCTCAGGACCGCCGCGAACCAGCCGAGCCCGAGGGCCTGGAACGCCAGCCCGGCGGCGACGACGGGCCGCCCGCCGATCCGGTCGGAGAGGATCCCGGCGAGCGGGGCGACGATCATCGGCATGCCGGTCCAGGGGAGCATGCGCAGCCCGGCCTCGGTGGGCGAGTAGCCGGCGACGCCCTGGAGGAACTGGCTGAGCAGGAAGATCGAGCCGAACATCCCCAGGAACATCAGCAGGCTCGCGACGTTGATGCCGAGGAACCCGCGGTCACGGAAGAGCCGCATGGGGAGCACGGGGTTCGCGTGGCGGAAGCCGTGGCGGACGAAGGCGCCGATGAGCGCGCTGCCGGCGATGAGCCCGGTCAGGACGGGGGCGCTGGTCCAGCCTTCGGCATTGGCGTTGACCAGGGCGTAGACGATCCCGAAGAGGCCCCCGCTGATGAGCAGGGTGCCGGGGACGTCGAGCCGGGAGTCCGGCGCGGTGGACTCGGCGAGGCGCAGCCGGGCGAGGGGGATCAGGGCGAGGCCGACCGGCACGTTCAGCCAGAAGATCCACTGCCAGGAGACGTGTTCGGTGAGGCTGCCCCCGATCAGGGGGCCACTGGCGACGGCGAGCCCGGTCACGGCCCCGTAGATGCCGAGGGCCATGCCCCTGCGGGCGGCCGGGACGGCGACGGTGAGCAGGGTGAGGGTGAGCGGCATCATGATCGCCGCTCCGACGCCCTGGACGGCGCGGGCGGCGATGAGGGCGTCGATGCCGGGCGAGAGGGCGGCCGCGGCGGAGGCGGCCGTGAATATCCCGAGCCCGACGATGAAGAGCCTGCGGCGGCCGAAGCGGTCCCCGAGGGCGGAGCCGAACATGAGCAGGACGGCGAAGGTCAGCGTGTAGGCGTTCACCGTCCACTCCAGGTCCTCCAGCTTCCCGCCGAGGTCGGCGCGGATGGCGGGGAGGGCCGTGGTGACGACGAGGTTGTCGAGGGCGGCCATGAAGCTGGCGACCCCGGTGATGACGAGGGCCCAGACGGCGGGCCCTCGGAGGCCGGACCCCTGGACGGGCTCACCGGCCGGTGCGGTGACGGGTTCTGTGCTCACGATGTCCCCTGATCAGCTGTATTAGTGACTGATTACTAACTTTCGCGGGCAGACCGCAGCGGTGTGCGGTGCGGGGGTGGGGTGGGGGTTACGGGCGCTCGGCGGCTTGGGTGGACCCGGTGGTCTCGGCGGTCTCGGTGGTCTCGGTGGCCTCGTGGGCCTCGTGGGCCTCACCGCTGGAGGGCCAGCACCCTTGCCAGACCCGGTGGTCGGACGGGAATCCGAGGGCCGCGAGGGTGTTGATCAGCATTCCGTGAGCCATGAAGGCACCGGCCCGCTCGTTGTCCCCGCCGAGGGGCGCGCACACCGTGTCCCACAGATCCATCCAGCCGGCACGGACCAGCTTGCCGAACTCCGGCTCCCCCGCCGCCTCGGCGGCGGCCACGGTCACGTACACCTGGAGCTGCATCTGCAACTTGTCGGGCTGCTCGGCGATCAGCCGCCCGTACGCCTCCCCCATGGCATCGAGGGCCTCCTCGCCACTGAGCCCCTTGGCGGCCTCCTCGAAGACCAGCCTGATCTCCTCCATGCAGCGGGTGGTGGCCGCGAGGAAGATGGCCTGCTTGTTCGGGAAGAGCCGGAAGAGGTACGGCTGCGAGACACCGACGCGCTTGGCGATCGCCTCGGTGGACGTCCCGTAGTAGCCACCACGAGCGAACTCGTGCATGGCGGCCCGCACGACGCTCTCGCGCCGCTCTTCCGCACTCATCCTTGCCATGCCCTTAAGTTAGTGCTCAATCACTAACCTGGTCAAGGGGTGGGGGCGTGCTGGCGCTGGCGGGGTCGTGGGACGGCGGGGTCCTAGCTGGTCCGCGTCAGGGTGGGTTTGGTGGTTTCCCGTCAGTCTCATCGTCTCTCCGGGGTGGACCGGTCCCTCAAGGGCGCTCCCTGCGGTCGCGTCGCTACGCGATGGCCTTCGGCCACCCTTGACCGACCGCCCCACCCCGGAAAGCCGAAGACCGACGGGAACCCCCCAAAAGAACGGTCACGGGGAAGAGGGGGAGGAGCGGGTCTCTCAGGGACGAGACGAGGGGCCGGGGGTCGGCCGACCGGGCACACGGCCCCCTCGCGGCCCCTTCCGGGACCGGGCTGCAGGCTTACCCACCCGAAATGACGACCACAACGACCTGCGGAGCAGTCAGGCGCATCAGATCGCTACGCGCTCCTCTCGGCTTAGCGGCAGCGGCCCGTCTGGGGCTGGACATAGGCCGCAGGAGGCATCTGCGCCCGATGTCGTCTCAGCGGCCGACGACCGGCCGTGGTCACTCCTATGGGCAGTCTGGGGTCTTTCCTGCCAGCGGGTTGTCGCCGCAGGAGTACAGGCGGGCGGTAGCCGCACGTCAAGGGCCATGGATGGGCGTGTGGGCGGTCTATGTCCAGCCCCAGACGGTCGCCGGACGCTAAGCCGAGAGGAGCGCGTAGCGATCCGATGCGCCTGACTGCACGCCAGGCTGATCTGGTCGTCATTTCGGGTGGGTAAGCCAGGAGCCCGGTCCCGGAAGGGGCCGCGAGGGGGCCGAATGCCCGGCCTACCGACCCCCGGCCCCTCGTCTCGTCCCTGACGGGGCCGCTCCTCCCCCTCTTCCCCGTGACCGTTCTTTTGGGGGGTTCCCGTCGGTCTTCGGCTTTCCGGGGTGGGCCGGTCGGTCAAGGGTGGCCGAAGGCCATCGCGAAGCGACGCGACGACGAAGGAGGAGCGCCCTTGAGGGACCGGTCCACCCCGGAGAGACGATGAGACTGACGGGAAACCACCAAACCCTCCCCGATCCGGACCAGCTAGAACCCCGCCGCCCCCCGACCCCGACCGCCAGCCCGCCCTCAGGCCAGTCTGACCACCGCGCGGGACATGCCGAGGACCTTCTCGCCCGCGCTCCTCGCCGTCAGGTCCACCCGTACGCGGTTGTCGTCCAGCTTGGCGGCGACCTTCGCGGTGACCTCGATCAGCGCGCCCTTGTCGTCGTTCGGGACCACCACCGGCTTGGTGAAGCGGACTCCGTACTCCACCACCGCGCCCGGGTCGCCCGCCCAGTCGGTCACCACGCGGATCGCCTCGGCCATGGTGAACATGCCGTGCGCGATCACGTCCGGCAGTCCGACCTCCTTGGCGAACTTCTCGTTCCAGTGGATCGGGTTGAAGTCGCCGGAGGCCCCCGCGTAGCGGACGAGCGTGGCGCGCGACACGGGGAAGGACGCCGCCGGCAGTTCGGTGCCGACCTCGACGTCGGCGTACTGGATCTGGGCAGTCATCTCAGGCCTCCTCGGGGGCGCGGGACACGAGCTTGGTCCACGCCGTCACCACGTGCTCACCGGACGCGTCGTGGACCTCGCCGCGGATGTCGATGATGTCGTTGCCCGCCATCGACTTCACGGCCTCGATCGTCGACGTGACCGAGAGCCGGTCACCCGCGCGCACGGGACGGACGTACGCGAACTTCTGGTCGCCGTGCACGACGCGGCTGTAGTCGAGCCCCAGCTGCGGGTCGTCGACGACCTGGTTCGCCGCCCTGAACGTGATGGCAAACACAAAGGTCGGAGGTGCGATCACGTCGGGGTGACCGAGCGCCTTGGCCGCTTCCGGGTCGGTGTAGACGGGATTCTCGTCACCCACCGCGACCGCGAATTCGCGGATCTTCTCCCGGCCGACCTCGTACGGCTCGGTGGGCGGGTAGGTCCGCCCGACGAAGGTCTGGTCAAGGGCCATGGCTCACTACCTCCTGTTGAAACGACACAAGGCCGCCCCCCAATGACGGGGACGACCTCATGACGGTGCCTATATTCGAGACTTCGCCAGGATCAGCGGGTCTCGCGGTGCGCGGTGTGCGAGTTGCAACGCGGGCAGTGCTTCTTCATCTCAAGTCGGTCCGGGTTGTTACGCCGGTTCTTCTTGGTGATGTAGTTCCGCTCCTTGCACTCCACGCAGGCCAGCGTGATCTTCGGGCGGACGTCGGTGGCAGCCACGTGAGTGCTCCTTGACGGACTATGGGACGGATGAACGCATAAAAGAGTAGCCGATCGGGAGACCGACCCCGCAATCGGCTACTGGGTGTAGCGGCGACCGGACTTGAACCGGTGACACAGCGATTATGAGCCGCTTGCTCTACCGACTGAGCTACGCCGCTTTGATGAGATCCGTTCCCCACCCGAGGGTGGGGAACCTCTCTCACCAGAGCCCCAATGCGGAATCGAACCGCAGACCTTCTCCTTACCATGGAGACGCTCTACCGACTGAGCTATTGGGGCGAGCGATGAAGACATTACACGGTTGCCCGCCGATCGCCCAAATCCTTTGCGGGGACTGGGCTCGGGCCGGGGTCGGAAGGGATTCTTGATCACCGCCCGAGTGGCCTCCGGTCCGATTTCCGGGCTGTTTGTGGGCGGGCTCACACCGCGCCACCCCTCCACCAGCGCCACGGCCACACCACGTGCCCCGGCGGCCGTCACCCGCCCCCCTCCCCGCCCCGCCCCCGCACCCTCCCCCGGTCGCGCGCCGGGGCGGTCGTCCGCGCCGGGGCGCGCGGGCACCACACCGGTACGACTATTGCGCTCTTCCGCGAAGCGGGCAGTCCCGCGCCCTAGGCTCTGACCACGCTGCGTGATCTTGGGCCGCGGGCTGCGGCCACGGCACAGGAACCGCCCGAGCCACCGCAGGAGCGCGATGTCCGACAGCCAGCCGCAGCAGCCCTCCCACTCCCCGCGGAACCCGGCCGAAGGCCCCTCCCGCGCCCCCGCCGGCGGGGGCGCGCCCGAGGCGTCCGGCCTGCTGCTCGCCGGGGCCCGGCTCACGGACGGCCGCACCGTCGACGTGCGGCTCGGCGGCGGCCGGATCCAGGCCGTCGGCACCGCGGGCAGCCTGACCGCCCCCTCCCTGGCCCGGGTCGACCTGCGCGGCTACCTGCTGCTCCCCGCCCCCGCCGAACCGCACGCCCACGGGGACACCGCCCTGACCGCCGACGGTGAGGGGCCCGTCTCGTACGCGCCCGACGAGGTGCAGCGCCGCGCCACCGAGGCCGCTCTGCTCCAGCTCGGCCACGGGGCCACCGCGGTCCGCTCCCACGTACGGATCGGCGACGTGCACGGGCTCGGTCCCATGGAGGCCGTCCTCCAGGCGCGGCGGTCGCTGCGGGGGCTCACCGACCTGACGGCGGTGGCCGTACCCCGGCTGCTGACGGGGGCCGCCGGCGCCGACGGGCTGGCCATGCTGCGCGACGCCGTCAAGATGGGCGCGTCGGTGATCGGCGGCTGCCCCGACCTGGACCCCGATCCGACGGGCTTCGTCGAAGCGGTCCTGGAACTGGCCGCCGAGCACGGCTGCCCCGTGGACCTGCACACGGACGGTGACGACCCGGGCCGTCTCGCCCGGCTCGCGGCGATGGCCGGAGGGCTGCGCCCCGGGGTGACCATCGGCCCCTGCGGCGGCCTGTCGCGGCTCCCGCTGGACGTGGCCGCCCGGGCCTCCGACCAGCTCGCGGCGGCCGGCGTCCGGGTGACCTGCCTGCCCCAGGGCGACTGTGCGGCCCTGGAGCGCCGCGGCCTGCGCACGGCCCCCGTACGCCTGCTGCGGTCGGCCGGGGTCCGCGTCACGGCCGGCAGCGGGGCGCTGCGGGACGCCGGCAACCCGGTCGGGCGGGGGGACCCGCTGGAAGCGGCGTACCTGCTGGCCTCCCAGGGCGGGCTGCGCGCGCCGGAGGCTTACGCGACGGTCAGTACCGCCGCCCGGGAGGCGATGGGGCTGCCCGAGGTGCGGGTGGAGGCGGGGTTCCCGGCGGAGCTGCTGGCCGTGCGTGGGGACCGGATCGCCGGGGTGCTGTCGCTGGCGTACAGCCGGATCGTGATCCACCGGGGGCGTGTCGTAGCCCGTACGAGTGCCGTACGGGAGTACTGCGACTCGGCGGTCGCGGTGGCCCTGGACCTGCCCCGGCAGGGCCGTACGGAGCCGGGTCCCTGAGGCGTCCGGCGGGCGTTCGCGGGCGTCGGAGCCCGGCTCGACGTACGGTCGGGACATGCGCATCGTCATCGCGGGTGGACACGGTCAGA
This sequence comes from Streptomyces sp. NPDC006512, assembly GCF_040611935.1. Taxonomy (NCBI): domain Bacteria; kingdom Bacillati; phylum Actinomycetota; class Actinomycetes; order Kitasatosporales; family Streptomycetaceae; genus Streptomyces; species Streptomyces sp. NPDC006512. Next base: position 244,973 of record NZ_JBEXPG010000002.1, read on the forward strand.
TCGCGCTGCGGCTGGAGCGCCTGCTCGCCGCGCGCGGGTACGAGGTCGCGGGCATCATCCGCGATCCGGCACAGGGCGACGCCCTCAGGGAGGCGGGCGCCGAACCGGTGCTGTGCGATCTGGAGTCGGCTTCCGTCGAGCACGTGGCGGGCATCCTGCAGGGCGCGGACGTCGCGGTGTTCGCCGCGGGGGCCGGTCCCGGCAGCGGTGTCGGGCGGAAGGAGACCGTGGACCTCGGTGCGGCGACGCTGTTCGCCGACGCGGCCGAACGGGCCCGGGTGCGGCGCTTCCTGATGGTCTCTTCGATGGGGGCGGACGCGCGGCACGAGGGCGACGAGGTGTTCGACGTCTACCTGCGGGCGAAGGGCGAGGCCGACGAGTACCTCCGGACCCGGCTGGGCCTGGAGTGGACGATCCTGCGGCCCGGTTCGCTGACCGACGACGCGGGGACGGGCGCGGTGCGCCTGGAGGCGCGGACGGGCCGCGGGTCCGTCCCGCGCGACGACGTGGCGGCGGTGCTGGCCGAGCTGGTGGAGACGCCGGCGACGGCGGGACTGACCCTGGAGCTGATCTCGGGCTCCACCCCCGTGTCGGTGGCCGTCAAGGACATGGCGGGCAACTGAGCCGGCGCTGAGCGGGCGTCAGAAGTCGGCGTCCAGCCGGTCGTCCGAGCGTCCGACGGAGTCCTGCTGGAACTGCTTCTCGTAGGCCTGCCGGATCTTTTCGACGCGTACTCCGCGCTCCTCGGCCTCCTTCTCGGGGTAGAGCAGGATCACCTCGTACGAGGTCTCGCGGATGGTCGTGCCGTCCGCGCCGCGCCACTGGCCGCGGCCGTCCTGGAGGGTGAGGCCCTCGGGGAAGGCCGGGGTGATCTCGTGGTCGAGGAAGCCCGTGAACTCCTTTTCCGTCACGGGCTCGCGGCCGTCGGGGCGCTGCGTGCCGAAGTACAGCCGGGTCTCCCGGTACGGCTCTCCCACCGGGGTGTGCAGCGCGGCCCCCACCAGCGCCGGGATGCCGGCGCCGAGCAGGGCGAGCAGGACGCCGCCCCCGACCTTTCCACGTGTGTCCGAAGTCCATGTCACGGCCGGTGAACGACCGGACGCTCCCATCGGTGCGCGGGAGGCGCCCGATAGGGTCACCCGGATGTCGGCCGCAGGGGGCGGGCGTACGAGGCACCGGGGCGGGGTCATGGGTGACGGGGACTGGCGGGTCAGCGCGGCGGAGGGCGGCCGGCTCGCCGCCCGGTGGTGGAAGTGGGCGCTGTCCGCGCCGCTCGACCGGAGCCCCGTCAGCGACACCACGGGGGCGTACGCCGGGTGGCGGCAGCCCGAGGACCTGTGGTTCCTCGCGGGGACCTACGGCGGCCGGGTGGTGCGGCGGTGCAGCGTCCCGGCGGGGCGGCGGCTGTTCTTCCCGGTCCTGAACACGCAGCGTCCGGCGGTGCCGCTGGTGACGAAGCCCTGGCGGCTGGAGGTGACGCGGGCGTCGGCGGCGGTGAACAGCCTTCCGCTGACGGTGAGCGAGTTCACGTCGGGGACGTTCCAGTTCATGGGGATACCGAGGACCGCGTGGGGTCTGTGGTGCGCTCTGGAGCCGCTCCCGGCGGGTCAGTTCGTGCTGGAGATCGAGGCCGCGGCTGCGAGCGGCTTCTGGGTCGACACGACCTACCACCTGACCGTGACCGACACGCCCTGAGCGGTGCCTCCGCCTCCGGCGGGCCCGGTGTCCCCGGGATATGCGAAGAAACCCCCGCCTGCTGCGTTTCCGCAGATGAACGGGGGTTCCACTCGCGTGGCGACGCCAGGATTCGAACCTGGGTAGGCTAAGCCGACGGATTTACAGTCCGCTCCCATTGGCCACTCGGGCACATCGCCATGGGTTGTCGCCCAGTTCCTCCGCCTTGCGGCGTTGTTCTGCGGCAACGACGTAAACAATACCCGATGTGCGGGGGTGGTCCGCCACCGGATTGATCAGCGCCCCACGCGGGTGCGGTGGCTAGGCTTTGCCGAGCGGGCCGGGGATGTCCGGCCGCGCCCTCCGGGGCACATCACAGCCGACTTCAAGGAGCCACAGCACATGGCCGACTCCAGTTTCGACATCGTCTCGAAGGTCGAGCGGCAGGAGGTCGACAACGCCCTCAACCAGTCCGCGAAGGAGCTCTCGCAGCGCTACGACTTCAAGGGCACGGGCGCGTCGATCGCCTGGTCCGGCGAGAAGATCCTGATGGAGGCGAACTCCGAGGAGCGCGTCAAGGCCGTCCTCGACGTGTTCGAGACCAAGCTGGTCAAGCGCGGGATCTCGCTCAAGGCGCTGGACGCCGGCGAGCCGCAGCTGTCCGGCAAGGAGTACAAGATCTTCGCGACGATCGAGGAGGGCATCTCCCAGGAGAACGCCAAGAAGGTCGCGAAGATCATCCGTGACGAGGGCCCGAAGGGCATCAAGGCCCAGGTCCAGGGCGAGGAGCTGCGCGTCAGCTCCAAGAGCCGCGACGACCTCCAGGCCGTCCAGGCGCTGCTCAAGGGCAAGGACCTGGACTTCGCGATCCAGTTCGTGAACTACCGCTGATCGGCGGGTCCGGCGGCTTCGGCCCGTCCGTACGCCGCTGAGTGAACCCCGAGGGCACGACGGGGGCAGATCGCCGGGGAGGCTCCCGGCGGCCGCCCGCGTCGTGCCCTTCGCCGTGGGCGCTCGCAGGGTGTGTGCGGGGCGTGAGCGGCGCGTGCTCCTCTGCGGGCCCCCTGTGATCACTAGGCACGGGCGGGTGCGCCCACCACGCTGGGTGAACCGTCCATCACCTTACGCAGGGGGTTCTCGCATGCCTGGGGCCGGCACGTTCCGCCAAGACTTCGCGGCGTCGGTGGTCGTCGCGCTGGTCGCGCTTCCGCTTTGTGTGGGGGTGGCCGTCGCCTCCGGGGTACCGGCCGAGCTGGGGATCGTCACCGGGGTCGTCGGCGGACTGGTCACCGGCTGGTTCCGCGGGAGTTCGCTCCAGGTGAGCGGGCCCGCGGCCGGGCTCACCGTGCTGGTCTACGAGGCGGTGCGGGCGTACGGGCTGCCCGCGCTCGGGGTCCTGGTGCTGGCCGCCGGGCTGTTGCAGCTGGGCATGGGGATGCTGCGGCTCGGGCGGTGGTTCCGGGCGATCTCCGTCGCCGTCGTGTACGGAATGCTGGCCGGGATCGGGCTCGTGCTGATCGCCGGGCAGCTCTACGCCCTGGGCGGTGTGACCGCGCCCGGGCACACCCTGGCCAAGCTGGGCGGGGTTCCCGGGCTCGCGGCGGGGGCCGACTGGGCCGCCGTGGCGCTCGGCGGAGCGACCATCGCCGTACTGGCGGCCTGGCCGATGGTCCCGGCGCGGCTGCGGATCGTGCCGGGGGCGCTCGTCGGGGTGGCGGCCGCGACCGCGGTGGCCGCGGTGCTCAACCTGCCCGTCGAGAAGGTGCGGGTGACGGGGGTGCTGGAGGCGGTGGCGCCGCCCGGCTGGGCCGACTTCGGGGTGCTGGCCTCCGTGGGAGCCGTCGGCACCGTGATCGCGCTCTCGCTGATCGCCTCCGCCGAGACCTTGTTCAGCGCGGCCGCCGTCGACCGGATGCACGAGGGGCCGAGGACCGAGTACGACAAGGAACTCATCGCCCAGGGCGTGGGCAACAGCGTCTGCGGGATCCTCGGGGCGCTTCCGATGACCGCCGTCATCGTCCGCAGCGCCGCGAACGTGGAGGCCGGGGCCCGCACCCGGGCCTCCCGGGTACTGCACGGGGCCTGGCTGCTGCTCTTCGCCGTGGCCTTCCCCCAGCTGCTGGAGATCGTCCCGCTCGCCGCGCTGGCCGGTGTGCTGCTGCACGCGGGCTGGAAGCTGCTGCCGGCGCGTGCGGTGGCCGGGCTGTGGCGCACGCACCGGGGCGAGGCCGTGGTCCTGCTGGTCACGGCGTCGGCGATCGTGGTCACCAACCTCTTCGAAGGGGTGCTGATCGGTTTGGGACTCGCCATCGCCAAGGCGGCCTGGGAGACCTCCCACGTGCACATCGAGGAGGTCTGGGAGGGCGGGGAACTGTCCGTGCGGGTCGTGGGGAACGCCAGCTTCCTGAGGCTGCCCAAACTCCTCGACGCCCTGGACGCGCTGGACGCCCTGCCGGACGGGAAGCCGGTCCGGCTCGACCTGAGCGGGCTGCGGCACATGGACCACGCCTGTCTGACCGCCTTGGAGGGGTGGGAGCGCAAGCGGGCGCCGCTCCCCGGCCGCGAGGGCGTCATCTAGTGCGGCTACCCTCCGCCCGTGACCCACGACTTGAAGCGCACCCTCGGAGTTTTCGACGCGGTCGTCGTCGGCCTGGGGGCGATGGTGGGCGCGGGCATCTTCGCCGCCCTCGCCCCGGCGGCCCGCGCGGCGGGCGGCCTGCTGCTCGCCGCCCTGCTGGTGGCGGCCGTCGTGGCCTACTGCAACGCGCACTCCTCGGCGCGGCTCGCCGCCCGGTACCCGTCCTCCGGCGGGACCTACGTGTACGGGCGCGAGCGGCTCGGCCCGTTCTGGGGGCACCTGGCCGGCTGGGCGTTCGTGGTCGGCAAGACGGCCTCCTGCGCGGCGATGGCCCTGACCGTCGGCGCCTACGCCTGGCCGGAGCGGCAGCACGAGGTGGCCGTGGCCTCGGTGGTGGCGCTGACCGCGGCGAGTTACGGCGGGGTGCAGAGGTCCGCCCGGATCGCCCGGCTGATCGTGGCGGCCGTACTGGCGGTGCTGGCTGGGGTCGTGGTGGCGTGCCTGACCTCCGGTACGGCCGACGCGGGACGCCTGTGGGGCGAGGGCGGGGGCGGGCCCGCCGGGCTGCTCCAGGGCGCCGGGCTGCTGTTCTTCGCCTTCGCCGGCTACGCCCGGATCACCACCCTGGGCGAGGAGGTGCGCGATCCGCAGCGCACGATCCCGCGCGCGGTGCCGCTCGCCCTGGGGATCGCCCTGTTCGTGTACGCCGCCGTGGCCGTGGCGGTCCTGTCGGTGCTCGGTGCCGACGTGTTGGCGGGGTCCACGGCCCCGCTGGCCGACGCGGTGCGCGCGGCCGGACGGCCCGAACTGGCTCCCGTCGTCCGGGTGGGCGCGGTCCTGGCCGCGCTGGGCTCCTTGCTGGCCCTGGTGCTCGGGGTGTCGCGGACCGCGCTGGCGATGGCGCGGGACGGTCATCTGCCGCACGCGCTGGCCGCCGTACATCCCCGGCATCGGGTTCCGCACCGCGCGGAGCTGGCGGTGGGCACGGTGGTGGCGGTGCTCGCGGCGACCACCGATCTGCGGGGCGCGATCGGTTTCTCCTCCTTCGGAGTGCTGGCCTACTACGCGATCGCGAACGCCTCCGCGTGGACTCTCGGTTCAGGTGTCAAGGGGCGGGCCGTGGCAGCGGTCGGGCTGTCCGGCTGTGTGGTGCTGGCCTGCGCGCTACCCCTCGGGGCGGCGGTGTCGGGGGCGGCCGTACTGGCCCTGGGCGCACTGGCCTACGGGGTGCGGAGCCGGTTCCGGTCCGCTGTCTGAGCCCGGTCCGCTGCCTGAGCCCGGACCGATCACGTGGAGGTCAGGGGCGCGGGACGTACGGGGGGGCGCGGCGGAGCCCGGTATGAGCTCGGACCGGGCGCTCTTCCCGGCGGCGGGCGGGGGCTTCCCTGGCCCGCGCGCGGGGGTGCCTAAGCGGTCTGTGACTTGCACCGGCAACTGCTCGTATTCGTTCATGCGTTCATGGTGCCGCACGCCGCCGACAGCCGTCCGGACCTGTGGATAACCCTCGGTCCGGACGGCCTCGGCGGTGGTCACCGGGAGGCGAAGGGGGCGTCCGTAGGGACGATCTCGCGGCCGAGCGGGAGCAGGGAGAGCGGGACCATCTTGAAGTTGGCGATGCCGAAGGGGATGCCGATGATCGTGACGCAGAGCGCGATGCCGGTGACGATGTGGCCGATGGCCAGCCACCAGCCGGCCAGGACCAGCCACAGGACGTTGCCCACGCACGAGCCGGCGCCGGCGTCGTGGCGTTCGACGGTGGTGTAGCCGAAGGGCCAGAGGGCGTACACGGCGATGCGGAACGCCGCTATGCCGAAGGGAATGCCGATGATCGTGATGCAGAGGATCAGGCCGGCCAGGCAGTAGCCCAGGAACAGCCAGATCCCGCTGAGCACGAGCCAAATGACGTTGAGGATGGTTTTCACTGACTGCGGCCTGCCATCTGTTCGAGCCGGGCGATGCGCTCGGCCATCGGGGGGTGGGTCGAGAACATCTTGGACAGTCCCTCGCCCGGCCGGAAGGGGTTGGCGATCATCATGTGGCTCGCCGTCTCGATGCGCGGCTCGGCGGGCAGCGGGAGCTGTTTGGTGCCGGCGTCCAGCTTGCGCAGGGCGCTGGCGAGGGCGAGCGGGTCGCCGGTGAGCTGGGCTCCGGAGGCGTCTGCCTCGTACTCGCGCGAGCGGCTGATGGCGAGCTGGATCACGGACGCGGCCAGCGGGCCGAGGATCATGATCAGCAGCATGCCGATGAGGCCGGGGCCCTCGTCGTCGTTCGACCGGCCGATCGGGATCAGCCAGGCGAAGTTCACCAGGAACATGATCACGGAGGCCAGGGCTCCGGCGACCGAGGAGATCAGGATGTCCCGGTTGTAGACGTGGCTCAGCTCGTGGCCGATCACCCCGCGCAGCTCGCGTTCGTCGAGGATGCGCAGGATGCCCTCGGTGCAGCAGACCGCGGCGTTGCGCGGGTTGCGGCCGGTCGCGAAGGCGTTGGGCGCTTCGGTGGGCGAGATGTAGAGCCGTGGCATGGGCTGGCGCGCGGACGTGGAGAGCTCGCGCACCATGCGGTACAGATCGGGGGCCTCGAACTCGCTGACGGGGCGGGCGCGCATCGCGCGTAGAGCCAGCTTGTCGCTGTTCCAGTACGCGTAGGCGTTCGTCCCGAGGGCGACCACGACGGCGACGATCAGGCCGGTCCGTCCGAAGAGGCTTCCGATGACGATGATCAGTGCGGACAGTCCGCCGAGGAGTACGGCGGTCTTGAGCCCGTTGTGCCGGCGGTGCACGGTACGCCCTCCAAGTGGTGCGGCAGGGGGGACCCCGTCCAGGTCTGAGGGTCTTACGGTCCAGTGGACCCTCCCTTCCTGGTCAACGCCAGATGGGGCCGTACGGTTCCCAGGGCGCGGCGGGGCCGCCGCCCCTGCGGGCGGGGGCGGCGGGCGGCGGCGGGCGTTGGGCCGTGCGGGTGAACCCGCCCGGGCTGCGGTCCGGGCTACTGCGGGAAGAGGCTGCCGGAGGCGAAGCGGAGGGCCAGCTCGGGGGCGCCGGATAGGACCACGGCGGTGATCGCGGTGAGCGCGATCGCGGCGGTGACCGGCCAGGGGACCTTCGCCGCGGCGGGCCGTTCGGCGGGGGCCCCTTCCTCGGGGGTGCGGAAGAGGAGGGCCGTCCAGCGCAGGTAGTAGTAGAGGGCGATGACGACGTTGGCCGCCATGACCACGGCGAGCCAGCCGAGCCCGGCGTCGACGGCGGACCGGAAGACGGTGACCTTCGCGAAGAGGCCGATGATGCCCGGCGGGAGTCCGGCGAGGCACAGCAGGAAGAAGCCCAGGGCGAGGGCGGCGATGGGGCGCTCGAAGTAGAGGCCGCGGTAGTCGGCGATCCGGTGGAGCGGCTTCGTCCGGGCGACCAGCGCGGCCACGGAGAAGGCGCCGAGGTTCACGGCGGCGTACATCAGCGCGTAGGCGATGGTGGAGCCGATCTGGTCGCGGTCGGAGTACGCGGCCGCCGCGATCGGGACCAGCAGGTAGCCGGCCTGGCCCACGGACGACCAGGCGAGGAGCCGTACGGCGCTGTTCGGGCGGTCCGGGGACTGGCGCAGGGCGGCGGCGTTGCCGATCGTCATGGTGAGCGCGGCGAGGACGGCCAGCGCGGGGCCCCAGATGTCGGAGTACGCGGGGAAGGCGATGACCGTGACGAGGATCAGGCCGGTGAAGCCGACGGCCTTGCCGATGACGGAGAGGTAGCCGGCGATGGGCAGCGGGGCGCCGACGTAGGTGTCGGGGACCCAGAAGTGGAAGGGGACGGCCGCGGTCTTGAAGGCGAAGCCGACGAGGGTGAGGGCGACTCCGGCCATGGCGAGGGTGTCGAACCGCGCGGGGACGTCTTCGAGGCGGTCGGCGACCTGGGTGAGGTGCAGGGTGCCGGTGGCGGCGTAGACGAAGGCGACGCCCATCAGGGACACGGCGGTGGCGGTGACCGAGGACAGGAAGAACTTGAGGGCGGCCTCGGAGGAGAGCCGGTCGCCGCGGCGCATGCCGACGAGGGCGAACGCGGGCAGGGAGGCCACTTCGAGGGCGACGATCAGGGTGGCGAGGTCGCGGGAGGCGGGCAGCAGGGCCGCGCCCGCGGCGGAGGAGAGCAGCAGGAACCAGTACTCGCCGGCCGGCATGCGGGTCTCGCGGACGGCGGTGACCGACAGCAGGGCGGTGACCAGGGCGCCGGCGAGGACCAGGAACTGGACGACGAGCGCGAAGTGGTCGGCGGTGTAGCTGCAGGCGGCGGGGTCGCCGGTGAGGCAGAAGGTGCTGCGGTCGCCGGCGCGCAGGGGCAGCAGGGCGGCGGTCGCGGCGGCGAGGCCGGCGACGGAGATCCAGCCGAGGAGCGGCTTGCGGCCTTCCGGCAGGAACAGGTCGGCGACCAGGACGAGCAGGGCCACGGCGGCGGGGACGACCACGGGGGCGATCGCGAGCCAGTCGACGGACTGGACGAGGCTGGGGGTCTCGGCGGCGAGGACCGTCAGGGCCGTCATGAGTTGCCTCCTGCGAGGAGCTTCTGGACGGCCGGGTCGGTGAGGCCGAGGAGGACCGCGGGCCACAGGCCGGCGAGGACGGTGAGGGCGACGAGCGGGGTCCAGGCGGCGAACTCGTAGCGCTGGACGTCCGCGAGGGTGGTCTCGGGGCCGGACTGGGGGTCGCCCATGCAGACGCGCCGTACGACGATCAGCAGGTAGGCGGCGGTGAGCAGGGTGCCGAACGCGCCGACGGCCGTGTAGGTGAGGAAGGCCGGGCGGGACAGGCCCTCGGCGGGGTCGAAGGCCCCGAACAGGGCCAGCATCTCGCCCCAGAACCCGGCGAGGCCGGGCAGGCCGAGGGAGGCGACGGCGGCGAACGCGAGGAGCGCGCCGAGGCGGGGGGCGCGGCCGTAGAGGGCGGCGCCGGTGGCTCCGGCGAGGGTGTCGAGGTCGGCGGTGCCGTAGCGGTCCTTGAGGGCGCCGACCAGGAAGAAGAGGAGGCCGGTGATCAGGCCGTGGGCGATGTTCGCGAAGAGGGCGCCGTTGACTCCGGTGGGGGTCATCGAGGCGATGCCGAGGAGGACGAAGCCCATGTGGCCCACGGAGGAGTAGGCGATGAGGCGCTTGAGGTCGCCCTTGTTGCCCTTGCGGGCCAGGGCGAGGCAGGCGAGGGATCCGTAGACGATGCCGACGGCGGCGAAGGCACCGAGGTACGGGGCGAAGGTGCGCATGCCGTCGGGGGTGACGGGGAGCAGGATGCGCACGAACCCGTACGTGCCCATCTTCAGCATGACGCCGGCGAGGAGGACGGAGCCGACGGTGGGGGCGGCGGTGTGGGCGTCGGGGAGCCAGCTGTGGAGCGGCCACATCGGGGTCTTGACGGCGAGTCCGATGCCGATGGCGAGGACGGCCAGGAGTTGGGTGGTGCGGGTCAGTTCGCGGCCGTTGTCAGAGGCGAGTGCCACCATGTCGAAGGTGCCGCTGTTCAGTCCGATCAGGAGGAGACCGAGCAGCATGACGACGGATCCGAGGAGGGTGTACAGGATGAACTTCCAGGCGGCGGCCTGCCGCTGAGCGCCGCCCCAGCGGGCGATGAGGAAGTACATCGGGATGAGGACCATCTCGAAGGCGAGGAAGAAGAGCAGCAGGTCGAGGACGGCGAACGTGGCGAGCGTGCCGGATTCGAGGACGAGCAGCAGGGCGACGAAGGCCTTCGGGGAGGGCCCTTCGGGGAGCTTGTGGTAGCTGTACACCGCGCAGAGGAAGAACAGCAGCGCGGTCATCAGGAGGAGGGGGAGCGAGATGCCGTCGACGCCGAGGTGGATCCGGATGTTCAGCGCCTGGATCCAGCTGATGTCCGTCGTCGCCTGGAAGCGGGACGGGGCGTCGTGGTCGAAGCCCAGGGTGAGGGCGAGGGCCGCGGCGAGGATGACACCGGTGACGGTCACGCCGTGGCGGAGCACGGCCTGTTCGGGGCTCTTGCCCTTGAGTCCGGGCGGCGCCGGCAGGAGGGCGGCGACGGACCCGAGGAGCGGTGCGGCCACGATGAACGCCAGAAGGAACTGCATCACGGACGGGCTGATATCAATCACGGCTGACTCACGGCTCACGATCCGGCGTTGACGTTGGCGAGGACGGCGGTGGCGATCGCCAGGACCACGGCGCCGGCGAGCAGGGCGCTCAGGTAGCTCTGCACGTTGCCGGTCTGGGCGCGGCGTACGAGGCTGCCGAGCAGCCGGGGGGCGGCGCCCGCGCCGTTGACGTACGTGTCCACGACCTCGCGGTCGAGGAAGCGGACCAGGCTCGCGGCCCCGCGGACGGGGCGGACGAAGAGGCGGTCGTAGACGGCGTCGAGGTGGAAGCCGTCGGCGGCGTGGCGGTGCAGGGGGCCGAGGAGGGCGCGCCCGGGGTCGGGGGCGGGGCCCGCCGGGACGGCGGGGTGCTCGTGGGCGACCTCCGCGACCTCGGGGGTCTCGGCGGCGGACTCGGCGGCGGCGGTCGCGGCGGACACGGTCGCGGTGACGGCGGCGTTCTCCGCTCCGGCAGCGGCGGCGGCGGGGCCGACGGCTGCGGGGGCGGTCGCGAGCCGGGCCGTGGCGCGCTGCCAGAGGCCGTAGGTGAGCAGTACGCCGATGAGGGCGGCGCCCGTGCCGAGGAGCGAGGTGGTCAGCGTCGGGGTGAGCTGCCTGCCGTCGAACCAGTCGCCGAGGGGGCCGGCGGCGAGGCCGAAGCCGACCGTGGGGACGGCCAGTACCCACAGCACGCCGGTCATGGCGACGGGTTCCCTGCCGTGGTCGGGGGCGGCGGCGCCCCGGCCGCGGAAGGCCATCAGCCACAGCCGGGTGGCGTAGGCGGCCGTGAGCAGGGCGGTCAGCACGCCGGCGACCAGCACGAGCCAGCCGGCCGCGGTGGGCGCGAGGTCGGAGTGTCCGGTGGCGGTCTGCTCGGCGGCGACGAGGACGGCTTCCTTGGAGAAGAAGCCGGAGAAGGGCGGGATCGCGGCGAGGGCGAGCAGGGCGAGCGTCATCGTCCAGAAGGCGTCGGGGATGCGCTTGGGCAGGCCGTCCATGCGGGACATGGCGGCGAGGGAGTTGGTGCCCGCCGCGTGGATGATCACGCCGGCGCCGAGGAAGAGGAGTGCCTTGAAGGCGCCGTGGGACAGGAGGTGGAAGACGGCGGCGTCGCGGTCGCCGACGGCGAGGGCTCCGGTCATGTAGCCGAGCTGGCCGACGGTGGAGTAGGCGAGGACCCGCTTGATGTCGTCCTGGGCGAGGGCGGCGAGGGCCGAGCCGATCATGGTGACGGCCGCCATGACGGCCATGACCACCAGTGCGGCGCGGGACGCCGCGAAGACGGGCAGGAGGCGGGCGATGAAGTAGACGCCGGCGGCGACCATCGTCGCCGCGTGGATCAGCGCCGAGACGGGGGTGGGGCCGGCCATGGCGTCGGGCAGCCAGGTGTGCAGCGGGAACTGCGCGGACTTGCCGGCGACTCCGGCGAGGAGGAGCAGGGCGATCAGCGTCGGGTGGTCGAGTCCGCCCGCGGCGACGGTGTCGAGGATCTTGGTGATCTGGAAGGACCCGGCGTCCGTGGCGAGCGCGAACAGGCCGATCAGGAAGGGGACGTCGCCGAGCTTGGTGACGAGGAACGCCTTCAGGGAGGCGGAGCGGGCCGCCTCGGTCTCCCAGTAGTGGCCGACGAGGAAGTAGGAGCAGATGCCCATGACCTCCCAGCCGACCAGCAGCACCATCAGGTCGCCGGAGTAGACGACGAGCAGCATCGCGGAGGTGAACAGGGAGACGAGCGCCGCGTACGAGGGGTAGCGCGGGTCGTCGCGGAGGTACGCCGTCGAGTAGAGCTGGACGCAGGTGGCGACGACGCCGACGAGGACGGCGACGAGTGCGGCGAAGCCGTCGATGTTCAGGGAGAGCTCGATCGGCACGGAGCCGGTCGGGGTGAGCTCGGTGGCGGTGTTGATGGTCTTGCCGCCGCCCTGGCGGACGGCGACGAGCACGGCCAGTACGGCGGCGCCCAGGGTCGGCAGCAGTGCGAGCGGCCGGACGAAGCCGGGGGCGGTGCGGCCGAGGAGCAGGCCGGCGACCGCGCCCAGGAAGGGGAGGAGCGGGACGAGGACCGCGAGGGTCGTGGTGCTCACGCGGCGACCTCCGGCCGGGCGGTGGTGTCGTCGGTGCGGCCCGGTTCGTGACCCTCGGCGGTGTCACGGAGCTTGTCGACGTCCGAGGTGCCGCGGTTGCGGTACACCATGAGCACGATCGCCAGGCCGATGCCGATCTCGGCGGCGGCGATGGCGATCGTGAAGAGAGTGAGGGCCTGGCCGGCGTGGAGGGCGTCGCGCAGCCAGACGTCGAAGGCCACCAGGTTGAGGTTGACGGCGTTGAGCATGAGCTCGACGGACATCAGGACCAGGATGGCGTTGCGGCGGGCGAGCACTCCGTAGAGGCCGGTGGCGAAGAGGAGGGCCGCCAGTACGGCGGGGTAGGCGAGGTGCATCAGCGCTTCCCCTTCCGGTCGCCGGAGTCGGCGGGGTCGGCGGTGTCGGCGGTGTCCTGGGTCGCGGCGGCCGCCGCGTCCTCGGCGGGGGTGTTCCTGCGGGAGAGCACGATGGCGCCGATCAGGGCGGCGAGGAGGAGGACGGAGAGCGCCTCGAAGGGCAGCACCCAGTGCTGGAAGAGGATCTCGCCGGACACCTTGGTGGAGCCCTGGGCGGGGCCGTCGAGGTCGATCCAGGTGGTGCGGAAGGCGTCGACGACCACCCAGACGAGTGCTGCGCCCGCGGTGGCGGCGACGCCGAGGGCGACCCACCGGTTGTTGGAGTCGGCGTCCGGGGAGCGGCCGATGGGGGCCTTGGTGAGCATCAGCCCGAAGAGGAGGAGGACGACCACGGAGCCGAGGTAGATCAGCACCTGGACCCAGGCGATGAACTCGGCGGTCAGCAGCAGGTACTCGACGGCGATGCCGCCGAGCGCGACGACCAGCCACAGGGCGGCGTGCACGAGCTGCTTGGTGGTGACGGTGATGACGGCCGCGCCGAGGGTGGCGAGGCCGACGAGGAGGAAGGCGATCTCGACGCCGGTCGGCGAGAGGAAGCCGGGGCCGGCGGTGGCGGCTGCGGCTGCGGCTGCGGCCAGGGTGGCGGCGGGGCTCACGCGTCTCCCTCCGGGGTGGTCGTGGGTTCGTCGCCGACGGCCGCCTCTGCCGCGGCCGCGGCGGCAGCCGCCGCTTCGGCCTTCTCCACGGCCTTGCGGGCGGCGGCGATCTCCTTGGGCTCTTCGGCGGCCGGGTCCAGGGCGGGCGGCGCGGGCACCGTCCACATCCACTCGCGGAGCTTGTCGCGCTCGTGGACGAGGTCCTGGATGTCGGTCTCCGCGTACTCGAACTCCGGCGACCAGAAGAGGGCGTCGAAGGGGCACACCTCGATGCAGATGCCGCAGTACATGCAGAGCGAGAAGTCGATGGCGAAGCGGTCGAGGACGTTGCGGCTGCGCTCGCGGCCGCCGGGGGCGGCGGCGGGGACCGTCTCCTTGTGGGAGTCGATGTAGATGCACCAGTCGGGGCACTCGCGGGCGCACAGCATGCAGACCGTGCAGTTCTCCTCGAACAGGCCGATGACCCCGCGGCTGCGGGGCGGGAGCTCGGGCTGTACCTCGGGGTACTGGGCGGTGTGCGCGCGCTTGGTCATCGTGCGCAGGGTGACGGCCAGGCCCTTGGCGAGGCCGGATCCGGGAACCGGGGACATTACTGGATCGCCACCTTCACGATGCCGGTGAGCGCGATCTGGGCGAGCGCGAGGGGGATGAGCACGGTCCAGGCGAGCTTCTGGAGCTGGTCCTCGCGCAGTCGCGGGTAGCTCACGCGGAGCCAGATCACGACGAAGGCGAGGACGGCGACCTTGAGGAGGGTCCAGACCCAGCCGAGGTCGTCACCGCCGAAGGGGCCGTGCCAGCCGCCGAGGAAGAGGACGGTGGTGAGGGCGCAGAGGACGACGATGCCGGCGTACTCGGCGAGCAGGAACAGCGCGAAGCGCAGGCCGGTGTACTCGGTGTACGCGCCGAAGATGATCTCGGAGTCGGCGACGGGCATGTCGAAGGGGGGCCGCTGGAGTTCGGCGAGGCCGGCGACGAAGAAGACGAGCGCGCCGGTGATCTGCCAGGGCAGCCACCACCATGCGAAGGCGTCGACGATGCCGGGCAGGGACACGGTCCCGGCGGCCATCGCGACGGAGGCGGCGGCGAGCAGCATGGGCAGCTCGTACGCGAGGAGCTGGGCGGCGGTGCGGAGGCCTCCGAGGAGGGAGAACTTGTTGGCGGAGGCCCAGCCGGCCATGAGGGAGCCGAGGACTCCGACGCCCATGACGGCGAGCGCGAAGAAGAGTCCCGCGTCGATGACCTGGCCGACCGCGCCCTCGCCGGGTCCTACGGGGATGGCGAGGAGGACGAGGAGGTAGGGCAGCAGCGCGACGGCGGGGGCGAGCTGGAAGATCCGCCGGTCGGCATTGGCCGGGACGATGTCCTCCTTCTGCGCGAACTTCACGCCGTCGGCGACGAGCTGGGCCCAGCCGTGGAAGCCGCCGGCGTACATGGGGCCGAGGCGGCCCTGCATGTGGGCCATCACCTTGTGCTCGGCCTGTCCGACGACGAGCGGGAGCACGAGGAAGACGGCGAAGACGACGATCAGTCGCAGGGCGACGTCGAGGACGTCGTTCACGCGTCTCCTCCGGTGGTGTCGGGATCTGGATCCGGGTCGGTCTCGGGCCTTGCCTTGGGCTCGGGCCCTGACTGGGGCTCGGGCCCTGCCTTGGGCTCGGGCTCGGGGGTGGGCGGGGCGCCCCGCGGTCCCGGTGGCTCCTTGAAGGCGGGCTTCGGGTCGTGCCAGGGCGCGTCCGCGCTGCGCGGGGCGGGGCGTCGGCGCGGCCCGGCCTCCGGCCCCGGCGCGGGGGCCTGGGTGGCGGAACCGTCCGAGGCCGAGCGGGTACGCCGGGGCGGCCGGGCGGGAGCCGGGGCGTCCGAAGCCGGGGCGGCCGGGGTCGGCGCGTCCGACGCAGGAGCGTCCGACGCAGGCACGGCCGAAGTCGGGGCCGCCGGGGTCGCCTGGCTCGCGGAGCCTTCCGCGACCGAGCGGGTTCGGCGGGGCGGACGGGGCGGGGTTCCGGCAGCCGGGGTCGGCGCGTCCGACGCAGGAGCGTCCGACGGAGGCACGGGCGGAGCCGCCGGGGGCGTCTGGCTTGCGGAGCCTTCCGCGACCGAGCGGGTCCGGCGGGGCGGACGGGGCGGGGTTTCGGCAGCCGGGGTCGGGGCGTCCGAAGCCGGGGCGGTCGGGGTCGGCGGGGTTTCGGGCTGGGTGGCGGAGCCCTCCGCCACCGAGCGGGTCCGGCGCACGGGGGCGCCCTCGCGCGGGGTGCGGGCTGCGGCGGCGCCGGCGGCGCGCGGGGTGCGGGCGGGACGGGCCGGGGCCGGCGGGAGCTGGCCCTTCAAGGGGCCCCAGTCGTTCGGGTCGGGTACGCCGGGCGGCAGCATCTGGCGGCGCTTCGGGGCGTCGGGGTCGTGGGCCTCGCCCGGCTCCTTGGCGCCGGGCCAGGCCTTGGCGACGCGTGCGGCGAGGACGAAGTCCTTGCGCAGCGGGTGTCCCTCGAAGTTCTCCGGGAGGAGGAGCGGCACGAGGTTCGGGTGGTCGGTGAAGGTGACCCCGAACATCTCGAAGGTTTCCCGCTCGTGCCATTGCGCGCCGGCGTAGACGGCGACGGCGGAGGGCAGGGAGGGGGCGGCGTGCGGGACGGTCGTGCGTAGCAGCAGGCGGCGTACGCGGTGGTTCTCCAGGGAGACGACGTGTGCGCAGATGCGGAAGCCGGTGCCCGGCTCGTCGACCGCGCTCAGCCAGTCGAAGTAGGTGCAGCCCAGCTTGTCGCGGGCGATTTCGAGCGAGGGGATCCAGGAGCCGACGGGGACGTCGACGGTGAGGACCTCGTACGCGAACGAGGCGACGGCCTCGGCTCCGAAGATCGTCGGGGCGGCGTCGGGGAGGGAGTCGTAGAGGTTCACGCGCCGGCTCCCGGGGTGGCGGGCGGGGGTGTGACCAGGCCGCTGGTGAGCTGGGTGACGGAGGGGGACGCGGCATAGCGTTCCGCGAGGGACTCCCTGGCGATCTTCTCCTGGAGCTTGAGGATGCCCTGGAGGAGGGCCTCGGGGCGCGGCGGGCAGCCGGGCACGTACACGTCGACCGGGATGATCTGGTCGACGCCCTTGGTCACCGAGTACGAGTCCCAGTACGGGCCGCCGCAGTTGGAGCAGGCGCCGAAGGAGATGACGTACTTCGGTTCCGGCATCTGCTCGTAGAGCCGCTTGACGGCCGGGGCCATCTTGTCCGTGACGGTGCCCGAGACGATCATCAGGTCGGCCTGGCGGGGGCCGGGCGCGAAGGGGATCACACCGAGACGGATGAAGTCGTGGCGGGCCATCGACGCGGCGATGAACTCGATCGCGCAGCAGGCGAGGCCGAAGTTGAAGACCCACAGGCTGTAGCGGCGCCCCCAGTTGAGGACCACCTTCATCGGTTCCGGGGCGAGGCGGGAGAGGACTCCCAGGCGCTTGGGTTCCGGGAGCAGCCGGCCCTCGGCGGGGCTCTCGGCGGGGCTCTCGGCCGGTGTCACGTCCATTCGAGGACGCCCTTCTTGTACGCGTAGAGCAGGCCGACGGCCAGGAACCCGAGGAAGATGAACATCTCGACGAGGGTCGTGGCGCCGTAGCCGGCGGCGGCGAACACGGTCGCCCAGGGGAACAGGAAGATCGAGTCGACGGCGAAGATGACGTAGAGGAACGCGTAGACGTAGTAGCGGACCTGGGTGTGGGCCCAGCCCTCGCCCACGGGGTCCACGCCGCACTCGTAGGTCAGCAGCTTCTCGGGGGTCGGGACGACGGGCCGCAGCAGGCGGCCGGCGCCGAAGGCGACGGCGACGAAGAGCACGCCGAGGACGGCGAGGAGCCCGACGACCGAATAGCTCCGGAAGTAGTCCGCCGCGAGCACGGTCACGGTCGATACCGTTGGGTCGGGCACGTCCGTTTCCTCGCTTCTCGGCCACTGTCGACGGTGTGGATGATCTGGTACGGACGGGAGTCTAGGGCCTGGGCCCGGCGGGGTGGGGTTATCCCCCGTTCACTGGCGCCTGGTCACCCCATGGCATCGGGGCCGCGCAATTGGCAGGCTGGGGCGCATGACAGTGAACGATCAAGCCTCGCTTCCTCCGGTGCGCCCCGCCTTCGACGCGGTGACGTGGAAGGAGATCGCGTACCTGCTGAGCAACTTCCCGGCGGCGCTGATCGGTTTCGTTTACACGGTTGTCATGATTTCGCTGGCGGGTGGTCTGTCGGTGACCGCGATCGGTCTGCCGTTGCTCGCATGCGTGCTCTACGGGTCACGGCAGCTCGGGAAGATCGATCGTGCGCGGGCGCGGAGCCTGCTGGGCGTACGGGTGGACGAGCCGACTCCGCTGCCCGGTCCGAAGCGGTCGGGCGGGTTCTTCCCCTGGCTGTGGGCCGGCCTGAAGGACCCGGTGGCCTGGCGGACGGTGCTGTACGAGCTGGTCAGGCTGCCGTGGGGGGTGCTGACGTTCACCGTCGCGCTGACGGGGCTGTTCGTGCTGTGGCCGGTGCTTCCGTGGGTGACCCGGGCGCTGTCGAACGTGGACCGGGCGATGGTACGGGGCCTGCTGTCGCCCTCCGACGAGCTGGAACGGCGCATCGCGGCGCTGGAGTCGGGCCGCGGGGTGGTCGTGGACACGGCGGCGGCGGACCTGCGGCGCATCGAACGGGACCTGCACGACGGGGCGCAGGCGCGGCTGGTGGCGCTGGCGATGGGGCTGGGTCTGGCGAAGGAGAAGCTGCTGGAGGACCCGGAGGGGGCGGCGGCGATGGTCGACGAGGCGCACGGCGAGGTGAAGCTGGCCCTCCAGGAGCTGCGGGACCTGGCGCGGGGCATCCACCCGGCGGTGCTGACGGACCGGGGGCTGGACGCGGCGCTGTCGTCGGTGGCCTCGCGGTGCGTGGTGCCGGTGAAGGTGGCGGTGGACCTGCCGGGGCGGCCGGCGGAGGCGATCGAGGGGATCGCGTACTTCGTGGTGTCGGAGCTGCTCCAGAACGTGAGCAAGCACGCGGGGGCGCGGGGTGCGAGCGTCGAGGTGTGGCGGGCGGGGAAGCGGCTGCTGATCCGTGTCTCGGACGACGGGCGGGGCGGGGCGCGGCTGTCCGGGGGCACCGGGATGGCGGGCCTGGCGGAGCGGCTGGGGGCGGTGGACGGGGTCTTCGTCGTGGACTCCCCCGAGGGCGCGGGCACGGTGGTGACGGCGGAACTGCCCTGGCGCGACCGCGGGTAGCCCTTGCCGGGCGCTGAACGGGACCCCGTCCGGGCCGGGCGGGGTCCCGGCGCGTCCCGGGCCGTCCTGCCCGGGCCCTGCCGAACCCTGCCGGGCGCTGCACGTGACCCCGTCCCGGGCCCTTCGCGTCGCCCGGGGCGGAGGCGACCGCCGCGCAGGCCGGCGCAGGGGCCGGCGCGGGGGCGACCGCCGCTGAGGCGCGAGGGCGACCGCCACGGATCCCGGCGCGGGGGCAACCGACCCCAAGGCCGGCTCGCGGGCGACCGTCCCCGAGGCCGGGGTGGGGATAACCCCCCTGCGGAGAGGCCGACCCGCCGCATGGTTGGCGGGGTGGGGGCGGCGGCAGGGTGGAGGGGTATCGGGATGACGTGAAGGGCGGGACGGATCATGGGCAACGGCATGGACAGCAGCCGGGGGGCCGTAGCGGTGCTGCGGGCGCCCGTGGCGGCGCGGACCTGGCGGGAGTTCGGGTACCTGCTCCTCGGCCTGCCGCTGAGCGTCTTGTACTTCTCGCTGGCCGTCACCGGCGTGAGCCTGGGCGCCGGGCTGCTGGTGACGTTCATCGGCGTTCCGGTGCTGGCGGGGGTGCTCGCGATGTGCCGGGGATTCGGTCAGGTGGAGCGGGCCCGGGTACGGGGTCTGCTGGGGGTGCCGCTCGGCGATCCGGCGCCCGTCCGGGCGGCGAAGGCCGGGCCGCTGGCGGCCATGGGGGCCCTGCTGAAGAGCGGCAGCGCCTGGCGGCACCTGCTGTACTCGGTGATCCACTTCCCGTGGGCGGTGTTCGCGTTCTGCCTGGCGCTGACGCTCTGGGCGGCCGGGTGGGGCTACCTGCTGTACCCGCTGTGGTTCTGGGTGTTCCCCGTCTTCACCGACCAGCCGGGCCTCCAGCTGTTCCAGAACGACGAGTACGCCTTCTACCTGGACTCGCCGCTCGCCGTCGCCGTCGTCTGCCTGACCGGTCTCCTCCTCACCCTCGCCACGCCATGGGTCATCCGGGCGCTGACCACCGTCGACCGGGTCCTCGTCGCCGGACTGCTGGGTCCCTCGCGCCTGGACAGCCGCGTCAGCGAGCTGGAGTCCGACCGCGGGGTGGTCGTGGACACCGCCGCCGCCGACCTGCGCCGCATCGAACGCGATCTGCACGACGGGGCGCAGGCCCGGCTGGTGGCTCTGGCCATGGACCTGGGGCTGGCGAAGGAGAAGCTGGCCGAGGACCCGGAGGCCGCCGCGCGGATGGTCGACGAGGCGCACGGAGAGGTGAAGGTCGCCCTCCAGGAGCTGCGCGACCTGGCCCGCGGCATCCACCCGGCGGTCCTCACCGACCGGGGGCTGGACGCGGCGCTGTCGTCGGTGGCCTCGCGGTGCGCGGTACCGGTGAAGGTGGCGGTGGACCTGCCGGCCCGGCCGGCCGCCGCGATCGAGGGGATCGCGTACTTCACCGTCTGCGAGCTGCTGCAGAACGTCGGCAAGCACGCGCGGGCCCGTACGGCCGGCGTCGACGTGTGGAAGTCCGGGGAGCGCCTGCTGATCCAGGTCGCGGACGACGGGCGCGGCGGGGCGGGCGTGACCGCCGGCGGCGGGCTCGCGGGCCTGACGGAGCGGCTGGACGCCGTGGACGGGGTGCTGGTCGTGGATTCGGCCGCCGGCCACGGGACGACGGTGACCGCCGAGCTGCCCTGGCGGTCCTGAACCCCGCCCGGCGCGCGGCGCCGCCCCACGCGCCCCGGCGGTCCTGAGCCCGCGCCGATGAGCCCCGCACCGACGGACCCCCGCTCAGATGGACACCGCACCACGGCCCCGGCGCGCCGCGCCGCCGGGGCCCGTGCCGTTCCCGGAAACTCCCTCCGTACGCGCACCTGTTGACGCGGTCCGGCCGTGGCCGGGCCGCCGGGCTGGGATGCTTGGGCATGCCAGGGACCTCCCGGTGACGGGCGCGGGTCGCGGATGACGAGTGATGCGGGAGCTGCTGAAACGTGGACGACAGGGTGCGGGTGGTCATCGCCGAGGATTCAGTGCTGCTCCGTGAGGGCCTGACCCGGCTGCTGACCGACCGGGGGCATGACGTCGTGGCCGGCGTCGGGGACGCGGAAGCCCTGATCAAGACGGTGGCGGAGCTGGCGGCGGAGGACGCGCTGCCGGACGTGGTGGTGGCCGACGTGCGGATGCCGCCGACGCACACCGACGAGGGGGTGCGGGCGGCCGTGCGGCTGCGCCGCGAGTACCCGGGGATAGGCGTGCTGGTGCTGTCGCAGTACGTGGAGGAGCAGTACGCCACCGAACTGCTCGCCGGTTCCACCACCGGTGTGGGCTACCTGCTCAAGGACCGGGTGGCCGAGGTGCGGGAGTTCCTCGACGCGGTGGTGCGGGTGGCCCGGGGCGGTACGGCGCTGGATCCCGAGGTCGTGGCCCAGCTGCTGGGCCGCAGCCGGAAGCAGGACGTACTGGCCGGGCTGACCCCGCGCGAGCGCGAGGTACTGGGCCTGATGGCCGAGGGACGCACCAATTCCGCCGTGGCGAAACAGCTGGTGGTCAGCGACGGAGCGGTGGAGAAGCACGTCAGCAACATCTTCATGAAGCTCGGGCTGTCCCCGAGTGACGGGGATCACCGGCGTGTTCTGGCGGTCCTCACCTATCTGAAATCTTGATCGACTGACACCCTGTCAGGCAGAGCGCCGTAGTTCCGTCGGGCGGAGCGCCGTGGTGACGGAGCACGGGGGCGGTGGCGGCGGGTCGCACGTGTCGGCCTCCGCCGCCGCCCCCGGGGGTCAGGAATATCCGTGTAGAGCACGACGGCCGCTGGACGCACAGTCCAGCGCGACGTTCCACGATGTGGGAAACCCAGGGTTGGACATCCCCGCAGACGTAGGGTTGGCCTTGGGAACGAACGCCCAGCCTCGGAGGAGGTCCAGTTCAGTGACCAGCCAGGTCAGTAGCCCGGCCGAGCAGGCCGACGGGGCCGGAGGGGCCATCGGAGGGCAGCGCACCGAGCCCCATTCCGATGGATCCGGCAAGGAAATCCGCCGTGTCGACCGCGTGATCATCCGTTTCGCGGGTGACTCGGGTGACGGTATGCAGCTGACGGGTGACCGTTTCACTTCGGAGACGGCGTCCTTCGGCAACGACCTTTCGACCCTGCCGAACTTCCCGGCCGAGATCAGAGCGCCTGCCGGAACCCTGCCGGGCGTGTCCTCCTTCCAGCTGCATTTCGCCGATCACGACATCCTCACGCCCGGCGACGCGCCGAACGTGCTGGTCGCGATGAATCCGGCGGCGCTGAAGGCGAACATCGCCGACGTGCCCCGGGGCGCGGACATCATCGTCAACACGGACGAGTTCACCAAGCGCCCGATGGCGAAGGTCGGCTACGAGACCTCCCCGCTGGAGGACGGCTCGCTGGACGCCTACCACCTGCACCCGGTGCCGCTCACGACGCTGACGGTGGAGGCGCTGAAGGACTTCGGGCTGTCGCGGAAGGAGGCCGAGCGCAGCAAGAACATGTTCGCGCTGGGCCTGCTGTCGTGGATGTACCACCGGCCGACGCAGGGCACGGAGAGTTTCCTGCGGCAGAAGTTCGCCAAGAAGCCGGAGATCGCGGAGGCGAACATCGTCGCCTTCCGGGCGGGCTGGAACTTCGGTGAGACCACCGAGGACTTCGCGGTGTCCTACGAGGTCGCCCCGGCCGGCAGCGCGTTCCCGCCGGGCCACTACCGCAACATCTCCGGGAACCTGGCCCTCTCCTACGGGCTGATCGCCGCAGGTCAGCAGGCGGATCTGCCGCTGTACCTGGGCTCGTACCCGATCACCCCGGCCTCGGACATCCTGCACGAGCTGAGCAAGCACAAGAACTTCGGCGTGCGCACGTTCCAGGCGGAGGACGAGATCGCGGGGATCGGGGCGGCGCTGGGCGCGGCCTTCGGCGGCGCGCTGGCCGTGACCACGACCTCCGGTCCCGGGGTGGCGCTGAAGTCGGAGACGATCGGCCTGGCGGTCTCCCTGGAGCTGCCGCTGCTGATCGTCGACATCCAGCGCGGCGGTCCCTCGACGGGGCTGCCGACCAAGACCGAGCAGGCCGACCTGCTGCAGGCCATGTACGGGCGCAACGGCGAGGCTCCGGTCCCGATCGTCGCCCCCCGCACCCCGGCCGACTGTTTCGACGCGGCCCTGGACGCGGCCCGCATCGCCCTGACCTACCGGACCCCGGTGTTCCTGCTGTCCGACGGCTACCTCGCCAACGGCTCCGAACCCTGGAAGATCCCGGACGTCGCGGACCTCCCCGACCTCAAGGTCCAGTTCGCCACCGGCCCGAACCACACCCTGGCCGACGGGACGGAGGTGTTCTGGCCCTACAAGCGGGACCCGCAGACCCTCGCCCGGCCGTGGGCGGTGCCGGGCACGGCGGGGCTGGAGCACCGGATCGGCGGGATCGAGAAGCAGGACGGCACGGGCAACATCAGCTACGACCCGGCCAACCACGACCTCATGGTCCGCACCCGCCAGGCCAAGATCGACGGTGTCGACGTCCCCGACCTGGACGTCGACGACCCGGACGGCGCCCGCACCCTCGTCCTCGGCTGGGGCTCCACCTACGGGCCCATCACCGCCGCCGTCCGGCGCCTGCGCGCCGCCGGCACCCCCATCGCCCAGGCCCACCTGCGCCATCTGAACCCCTTCCCGAGGAATCTCGGGGAGGTCCTGAAGCGTTACGACAAGGTAGTGGTGCCCGAGATGAACCTCGGACAGCTGGCCACCCTGATCCGGGCGAAGTACCTGGTCGACGCCCAGTCGTACAACCAGGTCAACGGAATGCCCTTCAAGGCGGAGCAGCTCGCGACGGTTCTCAAGGAGGCCATCAATGACTGAGGTGACCGACGCCCCCCACCACCTGCTGTCCTTGGTCCCCAAGGCCGAGGGCAAGCAGTCGATGAAGGACTTCAAGTCGGACCAGGAGGTCCGCTGGTGCCCGGGCTGCGGTGACTACGCGGTCCTGGCCGCCGTTCAGGGCTTCATGCCCGAGCTCGGCCTCGCCAAGGAGAACATCGTCTTCGTCTCCGGCATCGGCTGCTCCTCCCGCTTCCCGTACTACATGAACACCTACGGGATGCACTCCATCCACGGCCGCGCCCCCGCCATCGCCACCGGGCTCGCCACCTCCCGCCGCGACCTGTCCGTCTGGGTGGTCACCGGGGACGGCGACGCCCTCTCCATCGGCGGGAACCACCTCATCCACGCGCTCCGCCGCAACGTCAACCTCAAGATCCTCCTCTTCAACAACAGGATCTACGGCCTCACCAAGGGCCAGTACTCGCCCACCTCGGAACTCGGCAAGATCACCAAGTCCACTCCGATGGGTTCGCTCGACGCCCCGTTCAACCCCGTTTCGCTCGCGCTCGGCGCCGAAGCCACCTTCGTGGCCCGCACCATCGACTCCGACCGCAAGCACCTCACCGAGGTCCTGCGCCAGGCCGCCGACCACCAGGGCACCGCACTCGTCGAGATCTACCAGAACTGCAACATCTTCAACGACGGTGCCTTCGACGCCCTCAAGGACAACGAGCAGGCCCAGGAAGCCCTGATCCGGCTGGAGCACGGCAAGCCCGTCCGCTTCGGCGCCGACGGCGGCAAGGGCGTCGTCCGCAACCCGGCCACCGGCGACCTCGACGTCATCACCGTCACCCCGGAGAACGAAGCCCGGGTACTGGTCCACGACGCCCGCGCCACGTCACCGACCACCGCCTTCGCCCTCTCGCGCCTCGCCGACCCGGACACCCTGCACCACACCCCGATCGGCGTGTTCCGCGACGCCCGGCGCCCCGTCTACGACACCCTCATGGCGGAGCAGCTCGACACCGCGATCGACCAGCGCGGCAAGGGCGACCTGGCCACCCTCCTCTCCGGCACCGACACCTGGACCGTCGTCGGCTAGACCGGCTCCAGAGCGCGCACGCGGCGCCCGGACCCCGTCACGGGGTCCGGGCGCCGTCGCGCGCGGTGCGCGCCGCGTCGTACGCCGTGCGGGCCTGCTGGACCTCGGCCGTGCGGTGTTCCGTCCAGCGGGCGAGGGCCCACACCTGTTCGGCGGCCTCCCGCCCGAGGGCGGTCAGCGAGTAGTCCACGTGCGGCGGGATCACCGGGCGGGCGTGGCGCAGGACGAAGCCGTCGCGCTCCAGGGTCTGGAGGGTCTGGGCGAGCATCTTCTCGCTGACGCCGCCGACCTCGCGGCGCAGTTCGCTGAAGCGGTAGGAGCGTTCGACGAGGGCGGCGAGGACCAGCACGCCCCAGCGGCTGGTGACGTGTTCCAGGATCCCGCGCGAGGGGCACAGGGGGGCTTTGACGCTGGCGGTCTTGCCGCCGACCGCTCCGGTACTTACTTCCATGCCAGTACCTTACTCTGAAGTGGGTACTTTCCTACAGTTAGCGCTCTCCGTAGGGTGGTGCCATTACCCCGAACATTCGCCCCGAAGAGGAGCGCATCATGAGCATCGTCGTCACCGGAGCCACCGGATCCCTGGGCCGCCTCGTCATCGAAGAGCTGCTGCGGCGCGAGGTTCCCGCCGGCCGGGTGGCCGCCGTCGTACGCGACGGACAGAAGGCCGCCGGGCTCGCCGCACTCGGCGTGGAGGTGCGGATCGCCGACTACGACGACCCGGCGAGCCTGGCCGGGGCCTTCCGCGCCGGGGACCGGGTCCTGCTGATCTCCGGCAGCGAGGTCGGACGCCGCGTCCCGCAGCACACCGCCGTGGTCAAGGCCGCCGAGGCGGCCGGGGTCGCCCAGCTGGCGTACACCGGGATCCTCGGCGGGCCCGAGGCCGACTTCGAGCTGGCGGCCGAGCACAAGGCCACCGAGCAGGCGATCCTCGACTCCGGACTGCCGTACACCTTCCTGCGCAACGGCTGGTACCACGAGAACTACACCGCCCAGCTGCCGTCCGTCCTGGCGCACGGCGCGGTCGTCGGCAGCGCGGGCGAGGGCCGCATCGCCTCGGCGGCGCGCGCGGACTACGCGGCGGCCGCGGCGGCCGTACTGACCGGCGAGGGGCACCTGAACCAGGTCTACGAGCTGTCCGGGGACACCGCCTGGAGCCTGGCCGAATACGCCGCCGAGGTGGCGCGGCAGTCCGGCAAGGACGTCACCTACGCCTCGGTGGCCGCCGGCGCCCACCAGGAGGTCCTGACCGGCGCCGGAGTGCCCGAGGGCTTCGCGGCCGTCCTCGTGGACGTCGACGCCGCGATCGGGCGCGGCCGGCTGGCCGGCACCAGCGGGGACCTGGCGCGGCTGATCGGCCGGCCGACGACCCCGGTGGCCGAGGCCATCAGCGCGGCCCTGGCCTGACCGGCCCGCCGGGCCGCCGCGGCGCCCGGGCGGCCGGGGCCGTCTCACCAGGCGGGATGTCATGAGTATCTCGCTTATACGGGCATGACATCCGCCCCGGACGGCGATACCGTCGAAGGGTTGTGAGATTGGCCGGAAGTAGCACTGGAGGGCCCGTGAAGGCGGAGAACGAGCAGCGCACGGGTTTGCTCTACGGATTCGGCGCATATGGGCTGTGGGGGCTCGTGCCCCTTTTCTGGCCACTGCTCAAGCCCTCGGGGGCCGTCGAGATCCTCGCCCACCGCATGGTCTGGTCGCTGGCCGTCGTCGGCGTCGCCCTCCTCGCGCTGCGCCGCTGGAGCTGGATACGCGAACTGCTGCGCCGGCCGCGCAAGCTGGGGCTGACGGCACTGGCCGCCTCCGTGATCAGCGTGAACTGGGGCCTGTACATCTGGGCGGTCAACAACGGCCAGGTGGTCGAGGCCAGCCTCGGCTACTTCATCAACCCCCTGGTCACCATCGCGATCGGCGTCCTGGTACTCGGGGAGCGGCTGCGCCGGGCGCAGTGGGCGGCCGTCGGCATCGGCTTCGCCGCGGTGCTGGTGCTCGCGGTCGGGTACGGGCGTCCGCCGTGGATCTCCCTCGTCCTGGCCTTCTCCTTCGCCGCGTACGGGCTGATCAAGAAGAAGCTCGACATGGGCGGCCTGGAGTCACTGACCGCGGAGACGGCGCTGCTGTTCCCGCCGGCCCTCGCCTACCTGCTGTGGCTGGGCTTCGAGGGACGCTCGACCTTCGCCACGGAAGGGCTCGGGCATTCCCTGCTGCTGGCCGCGACCGGCCTGGTCACCGCGATCCCGCTGATCTTCTTCGGGATGGCCGCGGTGCGGGTCCCGCTGTCCACGCTGGGGCTGCTCCAGTACATGGCCCCGGTGTTCCAGTTCGGGCTGGGGGTCCTGTACTTCCACGAGGCGATGCCCCCCGAGCGCTGGGCCGGCTTCTCCCTGGTCTGGGCCGCCCTCGCGATCCTGACCTGGGAGGCCCTGCGGACCTCGCGGCGCTCGCGGGCCCGGCTCGCGGCGGCCGCGGCGACGGCGCTGGGGACGACCCCCCAGGACATCCCCGGCGCGGCCCTCGCCGAAGGCCCCGCGGGCCCGTCCGCGGCAGCCCGCGAACCGGCGTAACACCGCCCCCTCCACGCACCCGATCCCCGGTACGGACCATCCGTACCGGGGATCGTCCGTTTTCCGAACCACCCTGACCGGATTGTGGTCTTGACGGATTGTCATGCTCTCGCTGAACATCAGGCTCGCACTGACGCACGACGCACTGACGCACTACAGCTCACCTGCTCTATCCCCGCACGTTCCGTCTCATCCCCATACGGAATCCCGGAGCCCCCACATGAGCCTGTCCGTCTCCCGGCGCCTCGCTGCCGTGACCGCGATCGCGGTCACCGGTCTGCTCGGCGCCACCGCCCCCGCCGCGCTCGCCGCGCCCACGGCTGTCACCGCGGCTCCCACGCCGCCCGACATCCCGCTGGCCAACGTCAAGGCGCACCTGACGCAGCTGTCGACGATCGCCGCCAACAACGGCGGCAACCGCGCGCACGGCCGGGCCGGGTACAAGGCCTCGATCGACTACGTGAAGGCCAAGCTGGACGCGGCCGGGTTCACCACCACGCTCCAGACCTTCACCTCCAGCGGCGCCACCGGCTACAACCTGATCGCCGACTGGCCGGGCGGCGACCCCAACTCGGTGCTGATGTCCGGAGCGCACCTGGACTCCGTGACCTCGGGCGCGGGCATCAACGACAACGGCTCGGGCAGCGCGGCGGTCCTGGAGACCGCCCTCGCCGTCTCGCGCGCCGGGCTCCAGCCCACGAAGCACCTGCGCTTCGGCTGGTGGGGCGCAGAGGAGCTGGGTCTGGTCGGCTCGAAGTACTACGTCAACAACCTGCCGGCCGCCGAGCGGGCCAAGTTCTCCGGGTACCTGAACTTCGACATGATCGGCTCGCCGAACCCGGGCTACTTCGTCTACGACGACGACCCGACGATCGAGCAGACCTTCAAGAACTACTACGCGGGCCTCGGCGTGCCCACGGAGATCGAGACCGAGGGCGACGGGCGCTCGGACCACGCGTCCTTCAAGAACGTGGGCATTCCCGTCGGCGGCCTGTTCACCGGCGCCAGCAACAGCAAGACGTCGGCGCAGGCGCAGAAGTGGGGCGGCACCGCCGGTCAGTCCTTCGACCGCTGCTACCACTCCTCCTGCGACAACACCGCGAACATCAACGACACGGCGCTGGACCGCAACGCGGACGCCATCGCCTACGCGGTGTGGACCCTCGGGGCGGCCACGCCGGTCCCGCCGGGCCCGTCCTTCGAGAACACCGCGGACGTGAACATCCCGGACTCCCCCGCCGCCGGGGTGAACTCGCCGATCACGGTGTCCGGGGTCGCGGGCAACGCGCCCGCCACCACCAAGGTCGACGTGAACATCGTCCACACCTACCGCGGTGACCTCCAGATCGACCTGATCGCCCCCGACGGGACGGCGTACCGGCTGAAGAACTCCAGCTCGGACTCCGCCGACAACGTCATCGCCTCGTACACGGTGAACGCGTCGAGCGAGGTGGCCAACGGCGTCTGGAAGCTCCAGGTCAAGGACGTGGCGGCGCAGGACGTCGGCTACATCAACAGCTGGAAGATCACCTTCTAGTGAAGGATCCGTCGCCGCTCCGCAGTACGGGGCGGCGACGGTCCCGTACGTCGCGGCGCCGGTACCGGACGTCGGGACGCCGGCCCCGTACGTCGGGACGCCGGCCCTACGCGTCCTCCGTGCGCGACCGCAGCGAGGCGGGCAGCGGCTCCTGCATCCGGGCCCGCAGCTCCTGAGCGACCGCCCCGATGTCCGCCCGGCCCAGCTTCGCGGCCTCCACGAGGTCGCCGAGTTCCTCCGGGGAGGGCAGCTGCTTGGCCCCGGCCACCCGCAGGTACGAGCGGGTGGCCGCGGCCGCGTAGAACTCGTTCATCGGGGATTCGAGCGCCGGGCAGACGGCCAGCGTGTGCAGGAACGCGGCCGCCCGCCACGCGGTGTCGGGGGCGGGCTGCTCGGGCACCAGCACCAGGTCGTTCTGGTGCCGGGCGACGGCGGCGGCCACACCGGAGGGATCCCACACGGCGGGATCCGACGGCAGATGGTGGGCGAGGGCGGTCCAGGCCCACTCCATGGTGATCTTCAATTGCCGAACCGCTCCTGGAAGTAGCCCCAGTGGTCCGCGAACTCCTCGATGCCGGAGAGGAAGGTCTTCCGGTCCTCGTCGAGTTCGCGCTCCGTGACCTCGGTGATCAGCGCGGTGACCGTCGTGCCCAGCGCCGCCGCGCGCGCCTTGAGGCGCTCGTGGAACTCTTCGTCCAGGCGAATGGTGACGTGTCTCGACATGGCCATCACGGTACAGCGGCCGTGCTGTACGCAGGAGGGGAACGGCAGAAGGGTGGCCCGGGACACAGGTCCCGGGCCACCCTTCGCGTCGATGTGCCTACTTGGCGGAGTCGGCCGCCTTGACCAGCGCGTCCTTGGTGACGGCGCCGACGTAGACCTTGCCGTCGTCCGTGATCAGGGCGTTGACCAGGCGGGTCGACAGGACGCGGCCCTCGCCGAACTTCCCGGAGACCTTGTCCCCGAGGGAGTTCAGGAACTGCTGCGCCTCCTTGGGGGCGTTCTTGTCCTTCTCCAGCTCCTTGAGGCCCTTGCCGGCGCCGGTGTCGATGCGGGCGACCGTGGCCCAGCCCTCGCCGAGGACCTTCACCTCGCCGTTGCCGGGGCCGCCGGTCAGCGCGTCGAGACCCGGGAAGGACTCCAGTGCCTTCAGCTCCTTGCCGTGCTCCTTGCCCTTGTCCTCCAGGCCCTCGGTCACCTTGGCGCCCTTCGGCACGGTGAACTTGAAGGTGTCGGCGGCCGGCTTGGCGAAGTCGACCTGGGTGAAGCCCGCGTCGACGATGGGCTTGCCGCCCTGGCTGGACAGCAGCTGCACGCGCAGCGGCACGCCGTTCTTGGCGTCCACCGCGATCTGCACCGAGCCGACCGTGGAGCCGCTCTGCTTGGGCTTGAGGACCAGCTGGTAGGCGTCCCGGCCGGCCACCTGCGCGGTGTCGCCCACGCTGATGTCCGTGGTCGGGCCGGCGGCCTTCAGGATCTCCTGGGCCAGCTGCTGCGGGGAGGAGCCCCCGAGCCGGTCGGCCGTCTTGTGCTCGCCCTTGCCGGAGCGGCCCGCCTCGGGGTTCTTCTCGTGGAAGACCTCGTTGGACTTCGAGTCGTAGCCCCACACGTCGTCGCCGTTGTGGACGAGGCTGTACTCGTCCTTGCCGTCGAGGAAGGTGAGCTTCTGGCGGTCCGGGCCGTCGGCCGCGACGCGGAAGGTGTGCGAGCCGTTCGCCAGCTGCGCGACCTTGTCCTCCGGGTTCGCGGAGCCGCCGGTCACCCCGCCGCCGCCCAGCAGGCCGGAGGCGATCTTCGGCAGGCCGAGGTCGGTGGTCAGCCGCGCGGTGCCGGAGAGCTGTTCGACGTCGGACGCGGCCACCTTCTCGATGAGCTGCTGTGCCGTGACCTTCGGGAGGTCGGGTCCGCCGGCGTTGGCGAAGGCGGGGACCATCGCGACGGTCGCCGCCGCGATGCCCACCACCGCGACCGGTACGGCGTACCGCGCGGCCTTCCGAGAGGTCTTCGTGTTCGCTGCCATGTCAGTGCCCTGCCCTCTGTGTCTACGGCGGCGACCCCCGTGTCGCCGCACTCACCCGATCCGGTGGGGTTGATGACTCCATCTGACCAAATCGGGGCGCGGACCGCGTCAGCCCCCGGAGCCAACTCCGCGTACGACCGTGGGATGACACGGAAAGGGCCCCTCTCCCCCGACCCGTAGGGGTCGTGCGGGAGGAAGGGCCCGTTCCGGTGGCGTGGGGCGCGGGCGCCCGCGGGGCGCGGCGCCTTGCGGCCCGGGGAGGTCAGCCGGCGCGGTGGACCACCGCGTCGCACAGTTCCTCCAGCGCGGACTTCGCGAAGCACTCCGGCAGCGGGGCCAGCGTGGCGCGCGCGTCCTCCGCGTACCGGATGGTGTCGCGGCGGGCCTGCTCCAGCGCGGGGTGCACCCGCAGGCGGGCGAGGACCTCGGCGTGCCGGGCGTCGTCCGTGAGGTCGCCGTCGAGGAGCCGTACGAGCTCCAGGTCCTCGGGGCGGCCGTCGCGCTCCGCCGTCTCCCGCAGCCGCAGTACGGGCAGCGTCGGGATGCCCTCGCGCAGGTCGGTGCCCGGGGTCTTGCCGGACTCGTGCGAGTCGGAGGCGATGTCGAGGACGTCGTCGGCGAGCTGGAAGGCGGTGCCGAGCCGCTCGCCGTACTGGGTCAGGATGTCGACGACCGACTCGTCGGCGCCGGCCATCAGCGCGCCGAACCGGCCGGAGACCGCGATCAGCGAGCCGGTCTTGCCGGCGATGACGTCGAGGTAGTGCGCGACCGGGTCGCGGCCGTCGCGCGGACCGGCCGTCTCCAGGATCTGACCGGTGACCAGCCGCTCGAAGGCCTCGGCCTGGATGCGGACGGCCTCCGGCCCGAGGTCGGCCAGGATGTGCGAGGCGCGGGCGAAGAGGAAGTCACCCGTCAGGACGGCGACGGAGTTGCCCCAGCGGGTGTTGGCGCTCTCCACCCCGCGGCGCACGTCCGCCTCGTCCATGACGTCGTCGTGGTAGAGCGTGGCCAGGTGCGTGAGCTCCACGACCACCGCGGACGGCACGATGCCGGGAGCGTACGGGTCCCCGAAGCGGGAGGCGAGCATCACCAGCAGCGGGCGGAAGCGCTTGCCTCCGGCTCTCACCAGGTGCTGTGCGGCCTCGGTGATGAAGGGGACTTCGCTCTTGGTGGCCTCCAGCAGACCCGCCTCGACGGCGGCCAGTCCGGCCTGGACATCGGTCTCAAGAGCCTGGTCCCGCACGCTCAGTCCGAACGGCCCGACGACGGTCACGAGGGGTACTCCTGTCTGCTGACGATCACCTTGACGATCACATGGATTGTCGATGTGTCGCTGCCATCACTCAAGCCAGCGTATCCGGTCCGTTTTCGATCACCCAGAGCGCCTGTCCGGCCGCCACGCGCGCAGCGCCCGATCCACACCGGTATGTTCTGAGGAAACCGAAACAACCGGAGAATACGTTTTGTCCAGAACTGTGACCGACCGAGACGAGCCGGACGATCCGGAGGCGGACCAGCCGCCACCCGGCGACGACCACGCCTTCCTCGGGCACCCGAGGGGCCTGGCCACCCTGTCCGGGCTGGAAGTCTGGGAGCGGTTCTCCTTCCTCGGCATGCAGGCCATCCTCGTCCTCTACTTCGCGGATTCGGTGGCGAACGGCGGCATGGGGATGGACCCCGGCACCGCCGCCTCCGTCTCGGCGGCGTACGGAACCATGGTCTACCTCGTCTCCGTGGCCGGCGGATGGCTCGCCGACCGGATCCTCGGTTCCTACCGCGCCGTCCTCTTCGGCGGCATCCTGATCGCCTGCGGCCACTACGCCATGGCCGTGCCCACCGCCGTGATGACCTGGGTGGGACTGGGCCTGATCAGCGCGGGCACCGGCCTGCTCAAGCCCAACGTGGCCAGCATGGTGGGCAAGCTGTACCGCACGGCCGACGAGCGGCGCGACGCCGGATTCGCCCTCTATTACATGGCCATCAACATCGGCGCCTTCGCCGGACCGCTGGTCACCGCCTGGCTCGGCGAACGCCAGGGCTGGCACTGGGGCTTCTCCGCCGCCGCCATCGGCATGACCGCCGGGCTCGTCCAGTACGTCCTCGGACGCCGCCATCTGGCCGGACGCAAGCACTCGGCCGAGTACGCCCTCGCGCCCGACGCGATGCGCGCCGCCGTGTGGAAGATCACCGGCGGGTGTGTCGCGTTCGCCGCGATCGCCACCCTCCTGGCCGCTATCGGCTGGTTGACGATGGACCGTTTCGTCGACCTGCTGACCCTCGTCTCGGTGATCGCGCCGGTCGTCTACTTCGCCGTCATGTTCCGCAGTCCGCGCGTCACGGCCGAGGAACGCGGACGGCTGCGCCCGTACGTGGTGCTCTTCCTGGCCTCGGTCGCCTTCAACTTCATCCTCTTCCAGGCCTACTCGACGATGATGCTGCTGGCCTCGACGAACGCCCGCACCACCATCCTCGGCTTCGACTTCCCGGCCGGCTGGTACGCGTCCGCGCTCGGCGCCTTCGAGGTCCTGCTGGCCCCGGTGGTGGCCGCCCTGTGGGCCCGCATGGGCCACCGCCAGCCACACGCCTCCAACAAGATCGCCATCGGGGTGATCCTGGGCGGCCTGTCGTTCCTGCTGATGGTCATCCCCACCTCGGGCCACGCCGACGAGACGTACAAGATGGCCGCCTGGTGGATCGTCGGCTCGTACCTGCTGCTGGGGCTCGGCGACGTCCTGCTGGAGACCTCCGGGATGTCGGCCACCACCAAGCTCGCCCCCAGGGCGTACGCGAGCCAGACGATGGCCCTGTGGTTCCTCTCCCTGGCCCTCGCCAACGGCATCCAGGCCCAGGTCGTCAAGCTCTACGACCAGGTCTCCCACCCCGTCTACTTCGGCGTCAACGGCGCCGTCGCGGTCGCGGCGGGCCTCGTCGTGGTCGCACTGGCGCCCTGGCTGCGCCGCACGATGCACCCCGTCCACTGAGAAAGGGTGGCCGACCACCGATGATCATCCGTACCGCGTTCCCGTACGCGACCACCCAGGAGGACGTCCGGATCCCGCTGCCGGACGGCGTGGAGCTGTACGCGCGGATCTGGCGCCCGGTGACGGACGAGCCCGTCCCCGCCCTGCTGGAGTACCTGCCGTACCGGCTCACGGACTGGACCGCGCCCCGCGACCGCCAGCGCCACCCCTGGTACGCGGGGCACGGCTACGCCTCGGTCCGGGTGGACGTGCGCGGCCACGGCTGCAGCGGCGGGCACCCGGGCGACGAGTACGACGCGCGGGAACTGGCCGACGGGGTCGCGGTGGTGGAATGGCTGGCCGCGCAGCCGTGGTGCACGGGCGCGGTGGGCATGTTCGGGATCTCCTGGGGCGGCTTCAACAGCCTCCAGATCGCGGCGCTCGCCCCGCCGGCCCTGAAGGCGGTGGTCACCGTCTGCTCGACCGACGACCGGTACGACAACGACGTCCACTACATGGGCGGCTCCGTCCTGGCCGTGGACATGCACGCCTGGTCGGCGACCATGCTGGCCTTCGCCTCGCGGCCACCGGACCCGCTCTACGCGGGGGACGGCTGGCGCGAGCAGTGGCTGGACCGGCTGGAGGCCGTGGAGCCCCTCGTCCACACCTGGCTGTCCCACCAGACCCGCGACGACTACTGGCGCCACGGCAGCGTCTGCGAGGACTACGGGGCCGTCAGGGCGGCGGTGCTGGCCGTCGGCGGCTGGCACGACCCGTACCGGGACACGGTGCTGCGGCTCGTCGAACACCTCCCGGCGGGGCGGGTCCGGGGCCTGATCGGGCCCTGGTCCCACCAGTACCCGGACCGCGGGCTGCCGCCGGGCCCGGCGATCGGCTTCCTCCAGGAAACCCTGCGCTGGTGGGACCACTGGCTGCGGGGCGAGGACAACGGGGTCATGGAGGAGCCCTTGCTGCGCGCCTGGATCAGCGGCTCCCACCCGCCGGCGACCGTGTACGAGCGGCTGCCGGGCCGCTGGGCCGGCGAGCGGGCCTGGCCGTCGCCGTCCGTCGTACCCGTCTCGTACGGGCTCCAGGGCCCGCCGGTGGTGGTCGCCTCGCCGCAGCACACCGGGCTCGACGCGGGCCGCTTCTTCCCCTTCGGCAACGACGCCGACCTGCCGCCGGACCAGCGCGAGGAGGACGCCAAGTCGGCCTGCTTCGAGTTCCCCGTCGGGTCCGGCGAGCCCGTGGAGATCCTCGGCCGGCCGAAGGTGACGCTGCGGCTGCGCATGGACGTCCCGTACGGGCAGGCCGTGGCGCGGCTGTGCGACGTGGCCCCCGACGGGTCCTCGACGCTGGTCACCCGGGGCGTGCTGAACCTGTCGGCGCGCCGGGGCAGGGACCGGGCCGTGCCGTGGCCCGCGGGCGCGGCCGAGGAGGTCACCTTCGAGCTGAACGGCATCGGCCATTCCTTCCCGCCGGGCCACCGGATCCGGCTGGCGGTGTCCTCCGCGTACTGGCCGTGGATCTGGCCCCGGGCCGGCTCGGAGGCCGGCTGGACCCTCGACCCGGAGGGCAGCACCCTGGAGCTCCCGGTGCGGTCGGCTTCCGCCCGGGCGGAGGACATCGTCTTCGAGGCCCCGGAGCAGGCCGAGCCGCTGGGCGTGGTCCACCCGGACACCCTGGAGGAACCGCGCCCGGAACGGCTGGTCGTACGGGACGTGGCGCGCGGGACCTGGCGGCTGGAGGTGGACCCCCGGTACGGGGGCACGCGGGTGTACCCGGACGGGCTGGAGTTCAGCGAGGACGCGCTGGAGGTGTACGAGATCCAGGAGGCCGACCCGCTGTCGGCCCGCACCCGTTCCGACTGGCGGATCCGGCTCCACCGGCCGGAACTGGGCTGGGACGCGCGGGTCGAGTCCCGGTCGGAGATCTCGTGCGACGAGGGCGGCTTCCTGACGTCGAACGAGGTGGTGTGCCGGGAGGGCGACGAGGTCGTCTTCCACCGCACCTGGGAACGCCGGCTCCCGCGCGCGGCGGGCTAGGGCCTGTCGTCAAACTCCCGTCGTCGCCCGGAGGGCGGCCCTGCGGCGTCTGGTGCGTGCTCTCGGTGCGCCGGGCGGAAGCCCGCGTAC